>NZ_JBZVGZ010000007.1:0-122109 GCF_058630335.1 Halorubrum sp. SD41 | reverse complement strand
CGTCCCTCGCGCGGTGCTGTCGCCGGCGCTTCGCGCCGGCTTCCAGAGGGACCTCCGGTCCCTCGCGGCTCGGCCGCGAGGCGGCCTCGCAGGCGCACGCCACCGCCGTTCATTTATAAGAAGTACGTCAGACTCAGCTTCTCTATTTAAATACTGCCTACGTGGGTCGGCTTTGCGCGTCGCGTTCGATCGCGCTCGCGCCGCGCGCTACGCCGATCCGACGCGGTCGACGAGGTCGCTCGCGGCGTTCGCGGCGCGCTCTTGGACCGCCTCGGCGTCGAGCGTCAGCACCTCGCGGTCGCGCATCAGGACCTCGCCGTCGCAGACGGTGTGGCGCACGTCGCTCCCGCGCGCCGCGTACGCGAGGTGCGAGACCGGGTCGTGGACGGGCGTCAGGTGCGGGGCGTCGAGGTCGACGACGGCGAGGTCGGCGGCCGCGCCGTCCTCGATCCGGCCGCCGGGGAGGTTCAGGGCGTCGGCGCCGCCCCGCGTCGCCATCTCCACCACGGCCTCGGCGGGGACCGCGCTCGCGTCGTCCGCGGCCAGCTTCCCGAGCATCGCGGCGTCGCGCATCTCGTCGAAGAGGTCGAGATCGTTGTTCGAGGCCGCGCCGTCGGTGCCGAGCGCGACGGTCACCCCCGCCTCGCGCAGGCGTTGGACGGGCGCCATCCCGCTGGCGAGTTTCATGTTCGACGCCGGACAGTGGACGACCGCGGTCCCGGCGTCGGCGAGCCGGTCGATCTCCGAGCCGTCGAGGTGGACGCCGTGCGCGAAGAAGTCGTCCGGACCGAGCGCGTCGAGGTCGTCGGCGTACGCGATCGGTCGCTCGCCGCGCTCGTCGACGATGGGGTCCACTTCGTCGGTCGTCTCGTTCGCGTGGAGGTGGACCGGAACCCCGGCGTCGCGCGCCTCCGTGACGCCCTCCCGGAGGAACTCCTCGCCGACCGTCGTCAGCGAGTGCGGCATGAACGCGGTGCGGATCCGGCCGTCCGCGGCGCCGTCGAGCTCGCGCGCGACCGCGAGGCTCTCCTCGACGTCCGCGCGGGCGTCCGCGTCGTCCTTCCCGACCGTGACGACGCCGTGCCCGAGCCGCGCGCGCAGCCCCGCGCGGTCGACGGCGTCGGCGACCCGGTCCATCGCGAAGTACATGTCCGCGAACGCGGTCGTCCCCGAGCGGATCATCTCCACGGCGCCGAGCTCGGCGCCCGCCTCGACGTCGTCGGGCGTCAGCTCCGCCTCCGCCGGCCAGATGTCCTCGCGGAGCCACGGGTCGAGCGGCTTGTCGTCGGCGTAGCCGCGGAGCAGCGTCATCGCGACGTGCGTGTGCGCGTTGACGAGTCCGGGGATCACGAGCGACCCCGACGCGTCGAGCGTCTCGGCGGCCGCCTCGTCGACCGCGTCGTCGACCGCGTCGTCGACCTCGTCCGGCGACCCCACGGCTCGAATCGTCCCCTCGTCGCGGTCGACCGCGACGTCCGCTCGCTCGACCCGGCCGTCGGGCCGGAGCACTCGTCCGCCGCCCACGCGGAGGTGGTTCATGTCCGCCCGTTCCGCCCGCCGCACCAAACGCCTTCGGTTCCTCGTCCCCGCTCGTCGACCCCCACCGACGACCGATCCGCTCGTCGACGCCGCTCTCGCGAACGATACGATTTTATTCGCCGCTCGAAACGAACGGACATGGCTCTGGACCGCATCGTTTCGGCGCTCACCGCGGGGAAGCTCCGGATCGCGCTCGTCGGGCTGGCGGTCGTCGCCGCCGCGGTCGGCGGGGCGTTCGCGCTCGGCGTGTTCGGCGTCCCGAGCGTCGCCGCCGTGAACAACTCCTTCGGCGACGTGACGAACGAGACGACGGTCGTCGAGACCGACCTGGTCGTCTCGAACCCGAACCCGATCGGGATCGGCCTCGACGGCGTCTCGATCAACTACACCGTCTCGATGAACGACGTCGAGATGGCGGCTGGCGGTCGCGAGGGCGTCAGCGTCGCCTCCGGGAACTCCTCGATCGCGTTCGAGACGGACCTGGACAACGACGCGATCCCGCCGTGGTGGACCAGCCACGTCGAGAACGACGAGCGGACGACGGTCACGATCGACGCGCGGGTCACCTCCGAGTTCCTCGGCCGGGGCGCCAACCTCACCCGCACTCGCGAGATCGAGACGGACCTCATCGGCGCGTTCACCTCCGACGAGACCCGCCCGGTGAACGCCGACGCGCCGCTGGTCGACGATCCCGTGCTTTACGTCAACGAGACGCGCGGGCGCTGGGGGACCGTGAGCGAGGCGGAGACCCCGATCGAGATGGAGTTCGACGTGTACAACCCCAACCTCGAACCGTACGTGGTCTCGGAGATCGGCTACGACGTCACGATGAACGGCGTCGAGATGGGGTCCGGATCGACCGACTCGGAGTACGTCATCCCCTCGTACGGCTCCGAGACGGTCGAACTGTCCGCCGCGCTCCGCAACGAGCGCCTCGACGAGTGGTGGGTCACCCACCTCAATGAGTCCGTCAACGGCCACCAGGTGAGCGATCTCCGGATCGAGTTCTACGCGGTGGTCGAGCTCCCCTCCGGCCAGGAGCTCACCGTCCCGCTGGACGCGCTGACCTACGAGGAGACGATCGAGACCGACATCTTCGACGAGGGGCTCCACCAGGAGAACGGCACGAGCGGCGGCGACTCGACCGACTCCGACGGCGGTGACAACACCAGCGACGGTGAAAACACGACCGACGACGGCGGAAACACCAGCGACGGCGACAACACGAGCGACGACGGCTCCGGAGACGACACGGTTGATGGCGACTCGGGAGACGACAACACGACCGACGGCGGCTCCGGTGACGACGACGGCGGGCTGCTCCCCCTCGTCGCCGACCGATAACCGCGGGCCGTCCCGCACCTCGGCACGCACCTCCGCTCGCCGTCCGAACCTTCTTGCCCGCCCGCGGCCGCGTTCCGCCATGGCAACCGACGCCCAGCAGGCGTGTTTCGAGGCGGGGATCAAGTTCGGCTCGCTGTACCACCAGTTCGCCGGCACGCCCGTCAGCCCGTCGAGCGCGCGGAGCCTGGAGGCCGCGATGGCGGAGGCGATCGAGAACCAGCCGCACTGCGAGGCGGTCGCGGTGACGATCCACGACGACCGCGTCGCGGACGCCATCGACCACGAGAACGGCTACACCGAGCTCACCGGCTCGTTGATGGACGTCCGGATGCGGATCGCCTACGAGGGCGTCACGGTCCGCACGCGGATGGGGATGGAGGACGGCTACCCCCTGATGAAGCTCGTCGAAGTGGTCGACGGCGGCCAGTCGGGCTCCGACGACGCCGACTCGTCGCCCGGTGCCGACCCGAACGCTTAGTATCGCGAACCGCCTACGACGAGCCGAACGGCGGCCGAAGCTCCCGATTTCCCGCTTTCAGAGACCCACATGGTCGACAGACGACACGACGGTCGGACGGACCGATCCGGCTTCGACGAGACGAAGAACTACCTCTCCGAGGCCCTCGGCCGCGTCGTGCCGCGGTCGGTGGCGCGGCGAGCGATCGAGGTGACCGTCAGCACGGACGCCGCCGAGTACGCGCCGGACGAGCCGGTCGCGATCACCGTCGCGATCCGAAATCGCCTGCCGGTCCCGATCGAGGCCCCCACGACGACCCGCCGCCTGTGGGGGTGGGCGGTCGACGGCGTCGTCGAGGCCACCGACGAGCGGCGCTACGTGTCCGCCGAGGGGTCCTCGCTGTCGCTCCGGGCCGGCGAGACGAAGCGCGCGACGGTCACGTGGAACGGCCGGTTCCGTCGCTCCGACGCCGACGGGCTCGACCGGTCGGTCCGGGCCGGGCGCGGCGACCACACGATCTCCGTGTTCATCCCGGTCCCCGGCGCCGACGAGCGCCACGAAGACGCCACGCAGATCCGGATCCGGTAGCCGGCGATCGCCGGCCCGCGGTCCGTTTCTCCGACGAACCGAGGGGAAAAGCGAGGGCGGTCAGTCGTCCGCTTCGGGCGCTTCCGCGCCGGGACGGGCCGCGCCCTCGACCGCGGGCTCGTCGACGGCGCTCGCGAGCGCCTCGTCGCGACGCAGGTGACACGCCGCGTAGTGACGACCATCAGTGAGGTCGGACGGCACCTCGTAGGCGGGCGTCGTCGTCGCGCAGACGCTCTCGTCCGCGAACCGCTCGCTGAGGATCCGCTCCGCGTCCTCGAACTCGTCGCGCTCGATGTGCCCGAGCGCCTCGTCGAGCAGGGTGCCGGCCTCGCCGCTCGGCACCGCGTCGTCGAAGTACCGCGACCGGAGGACGTCGGGGTCGGTCTCATCGAACGCCCGACGCTCGACCGCCCGCTGGAACTCCACGACGTTCCGCCAGGCGTCCTCCGTCATCTCGTACTCGTCCGGCTGGATCACCTCCGGGCACCGCGTCCGGAACCGACAGCCGGAGGGCGGATCGATCGGCGAGGGCACGTCGCCGGACAGAAGCGCCGTCCGCCCGCCGCTCCGCGGGTCCGGGACCGGAATCGCGTCGAGCAGCGCCCGGGTGTACGGGTGTTTCGGATTCTCGAACAGCTCCTCTTTGTCGGCCAGCTCGACGATGTTCCCGAGGTACATCACCGCCACGCGGTCGGAGATGTGGCGGATGACGCTCAGGTCGTGCGCGATGAACAGGTACGTGAGGTCGAACTCCGCTTGTAGCTCCTCCATCGTGTTAAGCACCTGCGCCTGGATCGACACGTCGAGCGCCGACACGGGCTCGTCGCAGACGATGAAGTCGGGGTTCACCGACAGCGCCCGCGCGAGGTTCACGCGCTGGCGCTGCCCGCCGGAGAACGCGTGCGGGTACCGGTTGTAGTGTTGCGGGTCGAGCCCGACCTTCTCTAACAGCTCCTTGGCGCGCGCCTCCCGGCCCTCCTCGTCGAGCATCCCGTGGGCCTTCATCGGCTCCTCGACGATGGGGCCGACCTTCATCCGGGGGTCGAGCGACGACTGCGGGTCTTGGAAGATCATCTGCATGTCCTTCCGCATCCGCCGCAGCGGCTCGCCGGAGAGCTCCGCGAGGTCCTCGCCCTGGAAGTAGACGCTCCCGCTGGTCGGTTCGAGCAGCCGGAGGACGGTGCGCGCGAGCGTCGACTTCCCGCAGCCGGACTCGCCGACGAGCCCGAGCGTCTCGCCCTCCTTGATGTCGAAGCTCACGCCGTCGACGGCGCGGACGTCGGAGGTCGACCGGGAGACGTACGGGAACTCGTCGTCGAGCTGGACGCCGGCCAGCAGCCCGCTCTCGTTGTCGAAGTACTTGCAGAGGTCGCGGACCTGTAACAGCGCCTCGGGGTCCGACTCCGGCGGGCCGACCTCGGTCATTCCGCCTCACCCCCGGTCTCGGTGAAGCCGGCGGAGAACCCGCCGGTGGCCTGCGTCTCGATCGGCGGGCTCTCGTCGTACCCGACGTCGAACGCGTCGTGTTTCACGCACGCGGCGGCGTGGGGCGCCTCGCCCTCGTCGCTCAGGTCCCGCGGCTCGGGGTGGACCTCGCGGCACACCTCCCGCGCCTCGGGACACCGCGAGTGGAACCGACAGCCGGCGGGCGGGTCGATCGCCTCCGGCATCACCCCCTGGATCGGCCTGAGCTCGTCGACCGTCCGGTCGGGGCGCGGCATCGAGTCGAGCAGCGCCGACGTGTACGGATGTTTCGTGTCGTAGAACAGGTCGTCCACCTCGGCCTGCTCGATGATCTCGCCGAGGTACATCACGTTGACGCGGTCGCAGATCTCCGCGACGACGCTCATGTCGTGGGTGACCCAGATGAACGACGTGTCGTACTTCTCCTGGAGGTCGGTCACCATCTCCAGTATCTCGCCCTCGACGGTGACGTCGAGCGCGGTCGTCGGCTCGTCGGCGATGATCAGGTCGGGCTGGCAGGCGAGCGCCATCGCGATCAGCACGCGCTGTCGCATCCCGCCGGAGAACTGGTGCGGGTACTCGTCGTACCGCGACTCCGGCGCCGGGATCCCGACCTCCCGGAGCATGTCGATCGCCTCCTCCTTCGCCTCGGCGGCGCCGAGGCCGCGGTTGATCTCGATGAACTCGCGGAGCTGTCCCCCGACGGTGAACACGGGGTTCAGCGACTCCATCGGGTCCTGGAAGATGATCGCGATCTCGCGGCCGCGGATCCGCTCGCGCATCTCCTCCTCGGTGAGCATCTCGTCGCGGGGGCGGAGCTCGCCGTCGTCGCCCTCTTCGAGCCCGAAGATCGTCTCGCCTTTGAACTCGATCTCGCCGCCGACGATCTCGCCGGGGCTGTCGACGAGCCGGAGGATACTGGAGGTCGCGACGGACTTGCCGGCGCCGGACTCGCCGACGAGTCCGACGATCTCTCCCTCGTGGACGTCGAAGGAGATGCCGTCGACGGCGCGGACCGTGCCGTCCTCGGTGAAGAACTGTGTCTTGAGATCGCGTACGCTGAGTAGTGGTTCGCTCATATCAGTTGTTTATCCGCGGATCGAGGGCGTCCTGGAGACCGTCGCCGAGGATGTTGAAGCCGATGACGGTGATCAGAATGGCGATTCCGGGGAAGATGCTGAACGTCGGCGCGGGGAGCATGTACCCCCGCGAGGCGGACAGCATCTGTCCCCACGACGGCGTCGGCGGCTGCGCGCCGAAGCCGAGGAACGAGAGGCCGGCGACGATGAGGATGCTCACGCCGACCTGGAGCGTCGCCTGGACCAACACCGGTGCGAAGCTGTTCGGGATGATGTGCCGGAAGATGATGTTTCGGTCTTTCACCCCGGCCGCCCGCGCGGCCTCGATGTAGTCCTCCTCGCGGATGGAGACCACCCGCGACCGGATGAGGCGGTTGAACACGGGGATCGCCGTGATCCCGACGCCGATCATCGCGAACGTGAGGTCGCGTCCGAACGCGGTCATGAACGCGATGACCAAGACGAGGAACGGGATCGCGTAGATCGTCTCGGTGATCCGCTGGAGCACGTCGTCTATCCAGCCGCCGTAGTAGCCGGAGACCGCGCCGATGACGGTGCCGCCGCCGAGGCCGATGGCGGTCGCGAGGAACCCGACGGTCATCGCGATCCGGGTCCCGTAGATCGTCCGCGAGAGGATGTCGCGCCCCCGGTGGTCGGTTCCGAGCGGATGCTCGATCGTCCCCGTCCCGAACTGATTCTCCATGCCGACCGGCGGGAGCAGGCGCCGGACGGTCTGCGGGTCGGTCTCGGGGTTGTACAGCACCGCCTCCGCGATCGCGTAGTCGAGGACGTAGTAGTCGAACGCGGCGAACACCGCGACGAAGGTCATGAACCCGACGATGTAGGTCCCGATCCGCGCCGTCGTGTCCTGTTTGACCTGCTTCAGGGTGTACCGCAGGCCGACGCGGGCCTCGACCTCGTCGGGCCCGCCGCCGCTCCCGTCGCCGCCGTCCGCCGTGTCGTCGTCCGAAGTTGCGCTGTTGATAGACATTATTCCTCGTCGTAGGTGACCCGCGGGTCGAGGTAGCTGTACGTGATGTCCGTGATGATCACGCCGATCACGTAGACGAACCCGAACACGAGCGTCGTCCCCATGATCAGCTGGTAGTCCTGGTTTTGGATCGCCGTGATGATCAGTCTCCCCATCCCCTGGATTCCGAAGACGGTCTCCGTGAGGACGGCGCCGCCGAGCGCGGTCGAGAGCCCGAGCCCGATGATGGTGATCACCGGGAGCTGTGCCACTTGGAACGCGTGCTTACGGACGATCGTCGACTCGGGCACGCCGTACGCCCGGGCGAGCTTCACGTACTCGCCTTGGAGGGAGTCGACCATCGACGAGCGCTCGATCCGCGTGATCTGTGCCATCTGGAGCGTTCCGAGCCCGATCATCGGGAGGAAGAGGTGATGCATCGACTGGCGTATCACTTGGAACTGCGTCGCCGCGCCGCGGACGTCCGCCGGGTTCGCCCACGGGAGGACGAGCCCCCGCGCGGGGAACCACCCGAGGTGGAACGCGAAGACGATGATCAACACCAGCCCGATCCAGAACGACGGCGTCGAGACGCCGATCAGCGAGACGATCCGGGAGACGTGGTCGGCCGGCTCGTTCCGCCGCTTCGCCGAGATGACGCCCAGCGGGATCGCTGTGATGACCGCGAACGCGAACGCCGACAGCATGAGCAGCAGCGTCACAGGGAGCCGGAGCATGATCATCTCGAGGACGGGGCGGTCGTAGTAGATACTGAGCCCGAGGTCGCCCGTCGCGACGCTGCCGAGGTACGCGAGGTACCGCACGTGTATCGGCCGATCGAGGCCGTACTGGGCGCGGATCGCCTCGACCTGCTCTTGGGCCGGCGTCGGTCCGAGCATGATCTCGACCGGGTCGCCGGGGATCTGGTTTGCCAGGAAGAACGTTATCGTCACGATACCTATCAGTACGGGTATCGCCTGTGCGAACCGCCGGAGTGTGTACCGAAGTAGACTCACTGTCGTGGATTCCTCGTTGCTTCGATTCGGTTTTTGCTGTCGCTTATCCGTTTCGCTCCCGCCGACGCGTCGGTCTGGCGGCCGTGGACGGACGGCGACGACCGTCCGGGAGCGTCCGCGTTCACCGCCGCGCCGAAAACTCCCTGCGTCCGTCGTCACGGACGAGACGCGGAAACCGCGTCCCGCCTGTCGGTCGTGTTACCGGTCGACCGTAACGTCGTCCATCTGGATCTCAGACGAGATCGGGTGTGCGCTGAACCCGTCGACGACGCTGCGAACGCCGTAGGAGTTGTTCAGGTTGTACGCGGGGAGGTGGACGCGGCCTTCGAGCAGCGTCGTCGTCGCGTCGATGTACAGCTGGCGGCGCTCCTCGCGGTCGGCCGACTCGCGGGCCTGCGTCAGCTTCTGGGAGGCCTCGTCGTACTCGTGGAACGTCCCGTTGGTGACGCCGTTCGTCTCCTGGCTCAGCAGGTTGTACGCGAACGTGTCCGGGTCCGGAGAGCCCGACCAGCCGAGCGTGTACATGTTGTAGTCGTCCTCGTTGCCGGTGAGGTACGCGTCGAGGAACGTCCCCCAGTCGAGGCGCTGGACCTCCACGTTCTGGAAGCCGGCGTTCTGGAGGCCGTCTCCGATGGAGATGCCGATCTGTTCGCGCTTGTCGTCCGGCGGCACGATGATCCGCCAGTTGTAGTCCATCGGCACGCCGGCCTCATCGAACAGCGCCTGCGCCTGTTCGAGGTCCTGGTCGTGCTGGATGTCGGACCACTCGTCGACCGGGAAGTTCCACTCCTCGGAGATGGACGCCGGGTACGGGCTGACCTGCCGCACGCCGGCCGGTTCGACGAAGTTCTCGACCGCCTGATCCATCGAGACGCAGTAATCGACCGCCTCTCGGACGAGGGGATCGCTCGTCGGCCCCTCGGCGCAGTTGAACGCCAGGTAGAAGTACCCGATCCCCGGGACCTCGGTGATGCTGGCGTTCTGGTTCGACTCGACCGTCTCGTACAGCTGCGGCGGGATCGTCTCGATGATGTCGACGTTCCCCGTTTCGAGCTCGGTCACGCGGGTGGTCTGCTCTTCGATCGGTTCGAACTCGATCCCACCGATCTCCGGGAGGTTGTCGCCGTCCCAGTAGTCGTCCCACCGCTCGACGGTGGCGTAGGACTCCGGCTCCCACTCGACGAGCTGGAACGGCCCCGAGGTGACCGGGTCCTCGTTGTACGCGTCCGTGTCCTCCTGCCGGACCTCGGCGTTGACGACGTTGCGGATCATCGCGATCTGGAACGCGCCGTAGGGGTACGACAGGTCGAACTGCGCGGTGTGTTCGTCGATCGCCTCCGCCGACTCGACCATGTCGACCTCGGCGGCGTTCGCCGTCTCCTCCGTGACGGGGGCCCGCATCGTGTGGATGACGTCCTCCGCGGTGACGGGGTCGCCGTTCTGGAACTGGGCGTCCTCGCGGATCGGGACGATGTACCGCGTGCCCTCGCGCTCGATGGTGGGCTGTTCGGCGGCGATCTTCGGTTCGATCCCGAGCGCGTCGTCGTACTCGTAGATCCCGTCGAATATCCGCCCGGCGATCTGGGCGGACGGCACGTCGTTCAGGACGACCGGGTCGAGGTCGAGCGGACCCTTCACCTGCGAGAAGTACAGGGTCGGGGCGCTCCCGCCGTCGCCGCCGTCGCTGCCGTCGCCGCCGTCGGAGCCGTCGCCGCCGTCGGAGCCGTCGGAGCCGTCACCGCCGTCTCCCCCGCCGGCACACCCGGCGAGCAGGAGGGAGGAGCCGGCTGCCCCGCTGGCGAGAACCTTCCGTCGCGAAATGCGTTGTGTGTGTTGTCGACGCATACAGCCGACCTCTTGTTTCACTCTAATAAGTATTTTGGGTCACCGTGTCCGTACGGTCACATCTGGTCGCTTCGTTGTCCTTTTGTGCGCACCCTCACCCCGAACGTCGTCCGAATCAGGAAGAAACGACTGCCGCGATCCGAAATTCACCAATCGATCCGCGGCCGAAATCATAAAATAAAATACCTGACGCTCTCGCGCGCCGAGCGGTCGGATCGTCGGGGCGTCCGAGTCACCGGCGAGTCACGAGTCACCGGCGAGTCGCGAAGTAGCGGCGAGTCGCGAGTCAGCGACCGCGCGGCGGCGGGTCCTCGGCCGCGTCTCCGGTGCCCGTCACGGTCCCGACCCCCTTGCTCGACCCCTCGCGGAAGACGAACCGCTGCCCCTCCTCGATCAGGTACTCCCGGAACTTGAACCGAACCCGCGCTTCCCCCGTGTCGCCCGGGAGCAGCCGTCCCTCGGCCGGGAAGAACGCGGCCGCCTCGGAGACGGTCTCCAGGTGGACCACCGGCTCGTACCCCTCCTGGATCCGGGTCGGGTGGTTCAGGACCATCACCTCGGCGTCGAACTCGCGGACCGGATCCGGCTCCGCGTCGCGGGGAACGAGGGCCATCCCGCGTTCGATCTCCGCCTCGTCGACGCCCTTCAGCGCGATGCCGACGATCCGGCCGGCGCTCGCCCTGTCGACCCGGTGGTAGTGCATCTCGATCGACCGCGCCTCCACCTCGCGGAAGGATCCGTCGGGCATGGGGCCGAGCAGGAGCTCGTCGCCCGTCTCCACGGTCCCCGAGTTCACCGTGCCGGACGCGACCGCGCCCACGCCGGTCACCTGGTAGCTGCGGTCGACGTACATCCGGAAGGTCTCGCGGTCGGGCGTCGCGCGCTTGGGGAGGCGCTCGAACAGGCGGTCGAGCGTCCCGATCCCGTCCTTCGTCACCGCGCTGGTCCGCAGGAGCGGGACGACGCCGCCGCCGACCTCCGCGACCGCGGTGTCGACCCCGTGGCGGTCGACGAGGAGGGGGGTCTGCCCGGCGTCGCGGAGCATCGACTCCGTCTCGCGCTCCACCTCGGCGAGCCGCTCGTCGCTCACGGCGTCCGCCTTCGTGACCGCGACGATCGTCGGCAGCTCGGTGGCCAAGAGGATCCCGAGGTGCTCACGCGTGGTCTTCGTCGGGCCGTCGTCGGCGGCGACGACGAGCAGCCCGTAGTCGAGCTTCTGGCCGACGAGCCCGCGGATCGTCGTCCGCAGCCACGGCTCGTGGCCGACGGTGTCGACGAAGGAGACGAGCCGGTCGGCCGCCTCCACGACGCCCGCGCGGTCGGACTTCCGGTGGGGGTTGTCCATCCGGACCGGTTCCTCGGCGTCGTCCGCGAACCCGTACACCGCGTACGAGAGGTCCGCCGACAGCCCCCGCTCGACCTCGTGGGGCTGAACGTCGAGGAAGCCGCGCGTGCCGCCCTCTCCGTCGTCCGCCCGGCCGGTGACGAGCGTGCCGACCAGCGTCGACTTCCCGTGGTCGACGTGGCCCGCGGTGCCGACCACGAGGTGGTCCTCGTCGGCCTCGAACACGCCGCCGTCGCGGAGCGTCGCGAGCCCCACCAGCCCCGCGTCGTCGCCGTCTCCCCCGGAGCCGGCGCTCCACGTCTCGGCGTCCGCGATGTGGGCGTCCGCCTCGTCGGCCAAAAGCGAGAGCACGTCCATCGTCTCGGAGAACGCCTCCGGGGAGATCCCGGCGAGCCCCCCGTCGTCGGTGACGCCGAGGACGTAGGTCGCCTCGCCGTCGCCGGAGAGGATCCGGTGGCGGAGCTGGGCGACGAGCGACTCCATGCGCCCGTCGGCCAGGTGGACCTCGCGGGTCAGCCGCTCTTTGAACTCGATGGCGCCGCCGTCCCGCTCGCCGCGCTCGATGGCCCGCCTGAGGGCGGACCGGTCAGCGCTCATGCCCGTTCGTAGGCGAGGATTCGGCTTAACGGTTTTCGTGGTACGTGACCCCACAACTCGTGACCGGCCCTAACTCCCCGGGAGCGCTCCGGCGGGCTATTTAACCGACCGCCGCGGACAACGACCGTATGGACACCTCGGTCCCCAGCGTCGCCGAACGCCGCGTCCACGTCGTCCCGCTCGGCTACGAGCGCGACCGGATCGTCGAGCCCCTCCGCCGCCACGGCGCCGACGTCGCCTACCTCCTCGTCGACGCGCCCGACCGCGAGGGGGCCCGCGGGGACGTAGACTTCGAGGCCGCGAGCGCCGCCGACCCCGCGGACACCCGAATCGACCCCGACGGGCTCACCGACTACCAGCGCGACGCGTGGACGGCCGCCGCCGAGTTCGCCGAGGTCCGACCGATCCCCGTCGCGCTCGCGGACGTGTACGACGTGCTCGGCGTGACGACGACGGTCGCCGCCCGCCATCAGGCGAGCGCGGCGGACGGCGACCGCCTCTTCGGGAACGTCTCGACCGGGCCGCGGATCGCCGCCGTCGGCGTCGCGCTGGCGTGTATGATCGTCGGCGCGCGCCCCTACAGCGTCGAGCCCGAGCGCCACCGCCACGACCGACGTGAGGCGCCCCTCACCGAAGGCGTCGAGCGCACCGTCGACCTCCCGATCTACCCGATGGACGCGCCGACGGCGGACCAGGTCGCCGTCCTCGGTCGGCTCCACGAGCGCGCCGAGGAGAACCTGACCACCGACAAGTGGAACCTGATCGAGTGGGCGCGCGAGCGCGACCTCGCGTTCCTGCGCGAGGCGGGCGAGAGCCGGACCGCGAAGTACCGCGCGCTGGAGACGCACGTGCTCTCACCGCTGCGCGACCGCGGCTACGTCGAACTGGAGGACGTCGGCCGCTCCGACACCGTCCGGCTCACCGAGACCGGCCGCCGCGTCTTCTTCGCGTTCAAACACAAGCTCGACAGATAGCCCCGAACCGGCCGGAGGACGGGAACCGGTCGAGACGCGCGCTGCGATTCGTCCGACCGGCTCGTATTGTTCGGTCCGTCCGTACTGTCGACGGCGAACGTAGAACTACCCCCCGCACCTCGATTCAGATGCGTGACGCCCGCCGGGCGGTCGGGGCGCCTTCCCTGCCCTCCATTCCCCCGCCTGCTATCGATCGAGGCGGACCGCTGCCGTCGTGGTCCGCCGCAGATCGGTTCCCGCTGACGCGTTGCGGCCGTCCGGCGGACGTCACGGAGTACGGCCTTCCGTCGTTTCGATGGTGGCTGCGGTCAGTCGCCACGCGCGTTCCCCTCCCGCGTCGCCGCGCGAATCCTCGCCTCTCGCGTCGTCGCGTGCGTTCTCGCCACGCGAGAGTGTCACGTCTTCCCGCGAGGGGAACCGTCTACACCTCGGTCACCGTCGCCCCGTCCGAGGTCTTCGTGACCGCGACGATCCCGTCGGGCTGCTCGATAAGGACCGCCTCGCCGCCGGGCAGCCCGAGGTTGTCCCGGATTACGTTCTCGCAGACCACGTTCCCGGTCCGCGTCGGCCGCTGCTGTCGCGAGTGACCGACGACCTGCGGCGGTGCGTCCGGCTCCATGTGTTTGAAATCCATCCAGAGTAGTCCCGCTGACGGACCTCGCCCGAACTCCCCGCCCACGCCGAAGATCCGCTGGTACTCCGGGAGCACGTCGAGGTGGTTCGTCTCGTACCGTCCGTCGCGCCACATCTCGACCAGCCGTCGACCCGCGTCGCGGGCCCGTCCGTTCACGGCCTTAGTATCGAACGAATCGTTCGCGCCCGCGTGCGAGTACGCGTACTCGTACCCGTCGAACCCGACGGCGATGCGCCCGTCGGCGACGTGTTCGAGGAACGACCGCCGCACGTCATCGTCCATTTCGACGCTATAGACGCCCGGCCACCGGAACCGGTCGGGGAAGAGGGCGGCCATCTCGTGGTTCCCGAGGTGGTAGCGCACGCGTCCGTCCGGTGCCTCCGCCGCGAGACGCTCGACGAGGGCCAGACACTCGCGGTTCCGGTCCCCGCGGTCGATCAGGTCGCCGTTGATGACCAGCATGTAGTCGTTCCCGGCCCAGTGGAGGCGTCCGTCGTCGTCCAAGGTGACGAGCGGCGGAAATGCCTCCGCGTCGCCGACGGCCGTCAGCGCGTTCCGCGCGGCCTTGAGGTATCCGTGGACGTCGCTGACACTGACGATCGCCGGCGCCTCGCCGCGCTCGCGAAACCACTCGATACCGCTCGGCGTCACGTCGACGGCCAGATCCATGTGCCCGGCCAGACGGCCGCGGCTCATCAGCCCTCGGATCGGTCACTCCTCCGTCAGGTCGACGTACGTCCGGCGGACGGTCACCGGCGTCACGTCGGCGACGTCCGCGGCCGCCTGTTGGGTACACTCGGCGTCGAGCTCGCGGGCCGCGGTGTAGAGGCAGGCGGCGGCGACGCCGACCGGGTTGCGGCCGTTCGCGATCCCCTCCTCGACGGCGCGCTCGGCCAGCTCGCCCGCCCGGCGCTCGACGGCCGGGTCGCAGCCGAGGTCGCTGGCGAACCGCGGGAGGTACTCCGCGGGGCCGCTCGGCGCGATCGGGAGGCCGAGCTCGCGGTTCATCGCGTCGAAGGCGGCCCGGTGTTCGGCCTCGGTCGCCTTCGCCTCGGCGCAGACCTCGCCGACGGTGCGGGCCACGTCGGCGGTGCGGCAGGCGACGTAGACGCAGGCCGCGGCGAACCCCTCCAGCGAGCGCCCGCGGAGCAGGCTCTCCTCCTGCGCGGAGTCGAACAGCGCGCAGGCGGCGTCGCGGACGCTGTCGGGCAGCCCCATGACGCCGGTGAGCCGCCGGATCTCGGTGTAGGCGTACACCTTGTTGCGGTCGCGCTTCGTCGAGATCTGCGCGCGGTTGTGCTGGGTCCGCATCCGGGCGAGCCGCCGCCGCTTGCGGCCCTTCACCTTCGTCGAGCGGCCGATCTCCGTCGAGAGGCCGCGGTCGTGGCGCGAGCGCGTGAGGGGGGCGCCGGTCCGCTTCGGGTTCGTGTCGTCGTCGTCGAACGACCGCCACTCGGGGCCGTGGTCGATCCGGTCGGCCTCGACGACGAGCCCGCAGTCGGCGCAGACGCGCTCGGCGCCGTCGACGCGGGTGCGGCCGCCGCACTCGGGACACGTCTCGCGGTCGCCGGTCTCCTCGGCGTCACCCGCCTCGGATTTCTCCTCGGCCGCGGGGGTGCGGTCGGCTGCCGCGGGGCGCTCCGCGGACGCGGCGCGGTCGGCGGTCGCGGCGCGGTCGGCGGTCGCCGCGTGCTCCGTCGTCGCGGCGTCGTCGGTCTCGGTCCGGGGCGAACGAACGCGGGTCGAGCGTGCGTCACTCATCACACGTCGAACTCCGGCCCGATGCCTTACTTAAACCCGGGCGAATCGGCGGTCGATCGGTCGGATCGCGTCGCCCGAACTGACCGGTTATCGGTCGGTGATCGGGCGGTCGAGGGCGCCGCAGTACGGTGGTTTTAACCCTCTACCCGAGCCATCGGTTCGCATGACGCTGTCGGAGATCGCGGCCGGGGTCGAGGTGACCTCGCGCCAGCGCGATCGGGGGGTCGCGCTCGCGGACGACACCGAGACGCCGCTCGTCGACCGCCTGTCGCCCCACGCCGAGTCGCTTCCGTGTACGCCCGAGGCCACCGCGGCGCTCGTCGACGCCTACACCGCCGGGCGGAGCGTCGGCGACGCCGCCCGCGAGGCGAACGTCTCCCCGATGACGGCCGCGAAGGCGCTCCACCGGTGCGGCGTCGCGGGCGTCTGCCCGCTCTCGCCGACCGGCCGCGACGTCGTCCGCGACTGGCTCGCGGGCCGGACCTCGCGCAGCGAGGCCGTCGAGCTCACCGGCGGCGACGAGGCGGACTTCGCGCTGGCGACGTACGTCGAGACGCACGAGCCGGTCGAGCCCGTCGCGGCGGCGGTCGACGCGCAGGTCGCCGGCTCCGCGCCGCTCGGCGAGGAACTCGGCGCCGACGACCCCCTCGGCGACGCGCTCGGCGCCGGCGACGGGATCCGCTGAGTCCGCCTCGCTTCCCGACCCCGTCCGGCCGCGACCCCCGTTTACGGCGTGAACCGCTCGACGAGCCCCGGCTCCGGGAACTCGACGCGGATGGACGCGTCGAACGCGGTCTCGTAGGCGGTCGCGACCGCCCGCGCGTACGCGTCGTCTCCCGTTGCCGCGGTCGGCGCGGCCGCCACGTCGGGGTCGGTCGCCGGAACGCGGACGACGCCGCTGTCGCCGTCGTCGCGCTCGTCTTCGTCGCCACCGCCGCCGGCCCCCGCCCGCTCGACCGCGAGCGTCGCGTCGAGGCTTCCGCCCACGTCGGCGATCCGCCCGCGGAGCCGCTGGGCCGCGTCGCGCCCGTGGGCCGTCGCCGGTCTGACGGCGACCGCGCGGTCGACGGTCGTCGCGGCCGCGACCGCCTCGTTCGACCCGACCGGCGCGGCGTCGACGACCACCGCGTCGTACGTCGTCGCCGCCTCGTCGATCCGCCGCTCCAGCTTCCGGGCGGCCTCCGCGGTCTTCGCCCGCGCGACGCGTTCGAACGGCGCCCTCGCGGGAATCGCGTCGACGCGTCCGGGGAGGTCCGGCGCGTCGCGATCGTCGTCGCGGGCACCGCCGGTCCCGGGGCGCTCGGCGCCCGCGCCGGTCCCGGCGACGGGGTACGCCGCCGCCGACAGCGCCGCGTCCGGGTCGTCGGTGAGGAGCGCGGTCAGGTCGGGGTCGATCCGTCCGGCCACGTACTCGGAGAGGCCTTGCGTCGTGAACGCGGCGTCGACGACCGCGACGTCGTCGCCGTCGCGCGCGCCCATCGCCGCCAGCTCGACAGCGGTCCGCGTCGTTCCCGCGCCGCCGGTCGCCCCGACGAGCGCGAGCGTCGTCGCCTGCATGTGCCGCTCTCGCTGGAGGTCGTTTGTAAAAAGACCGAAGCTGAGCGGCGCGGTATCGCGTCGCGTCGCGTGGTCCGTCGCGTTCCTACCCCTCGATCGCGGCCGCGACCTCGTCCGCGACGGCGTCGAGCTCGTCGTCCGAGAGGTCCGGTCGAGCGCCCGCCACCGCGTGGATCGGCGCGCCGCCGTCGCCCTCGAACCGCGGGACGACGTGGACGTGGACGTGCGGGACCTCCTGACCGGCCGCCTCGCCGTCGTTGACGCCGACGTTGGCGCCGTCGGCGTCGACCGCTGCCTCAATCCGCGGCGTGAGCGACGCGACCGCGTCGAACAGGTCGCTCGCGAGGTCGGCGTCGAGGTCGCCGACGTGTTGCGCGTGCTCCTTCGGGATTACGAGCGTGTGTCCGCGCGCGAGGGGGTTCGCGTCGAGGAACGCCAGCACGGAATCGGTTTCGTAGACGGTCCGAGCGGGGATGTCCCCGGCGACGATCGAACAGAAGATGCAGTCGTCGGACATGCCCGAGCGATCGCTCGGGCGTCTCATCAAGGTTTCCCGGGGTCGGCGTTTCCCGGGGTCGCGAGTGCCGAGCGGTCTGACGACGCGGACCGCCAACGGACCTATATCCGCCGCGCCGAAACGGGCGGTATGGACGACCGGCTCGAACGCGTCATCCGCCAGCAGCTCCGCAAGGCGGGCAAGCAGTTCGAGGAGGCCAGACGCGCCTACGCCGAGGGCCGCGACGACCCCGAGGGCGACGCGGCCGCGGCGGCCCGGTTCGACCTCCCGACCGACGACGCCGGCGCGGCCCGCATCGTCTGTCGCCGCCACGCGGAGCGCCGGACCGTGCCGGTCGACGCCGAGGGGCGCCCCGCCTGCTTCGAGTCCGGTCACCCCGACTGCGAGGGGTGCGCGGAGGACGTCCGCGACGGCGTCGTCGAGACGTGGTGACCGCCGCAATCCGTGAGATATTTCGGCGGTAACGCGGCTGACAGGCCGAAAACGTTTGTGTTCCGGGGTTCTGCTGGACCGCACGAAGCGGATCGCGGTCGTCGTCGCCCTCCTCGCCGTCGTCGGGGCCGGCCTCGTCCTCTCCGGCTTCTTCGTCGATATCGCCGAGGAGCCGACGGTCGACGAGGTGACGGACGACCGCCTCATCGAGGTCGACGGGAACTACCGGCTCTGGCCGTACACGAGCCGAACGAGGGGTGTCGAGGGTCGAACCCTCGCGATCAACGTCGTGTTCCACGCCGACGCGGCGGCGACCCGGACCGCCATCGAGGGCGACCCGAGCACCGACTGGGAGGAGACCCCTCCGGACGAGGCCGCGTCGATCGCCGGCGACGACGACCTCTCGGTGCGGTGACGGCACAGAAGAGATATATCCGGTGACGGAAAACAGGGAAAAACGAACGGATGACGCGACCCATCAGTCGACGAGCGGCGCTCGCAGGGTTCGGCCTCGCGGCCGCCAGCGCCGGCTGTCTCGGTCGCACGGAGAACATCGCCGGGCGGGACCCGCACTCGCAGCTGACCCTGGAGATCAACGCCACGCCGGCGGACGGCGACCCGAACGGGATCCGGATCGCGAGACAGCTCGAAGAGCACCTGACCGCCGTCGGCATCGACGTCCGGCTCAACACCGTCGGACAGACCGACCTCTGGCGGAAGGTGCTCATAAACCAGAACTTCGACATCTACGTCGGCCAGTTCGTGGAGACGGACCCGTTCGACTCGGACGCGCTGTACGGGCTGACGCACTCGAAGTTCGTCGCGGAGCCGGGGTGGCAGAACCCCTTCGGACTCACGGAGATCGCGATCGACGACCTGCTGGAGCGACAGCGCCGCGCGACCGGGAGCGACCGATCGGACGCCGTCGAGGCGCTTCAGGAGACGGTGTGCGACCTCCAGCCGTTCTCCGTCGTCGCGTTCCCCGACGCGCTCACCGCCGTCCGGGGCGACCGGTTCGAGGGGTGGACGGCCGACCGCCAGCCGGTGTCGGTCACCGGACTCCTCGGCCTTGACGGCGCCCCCGACGCCGACGCGTCGGGAGACGGATGGTCGGACGGGGGCAACGCGACGGCGGACGGCGGCAACACGACCTCGTCGGCGACGGCGGGCGGCGCGGACGCCGACGGCGAGGGGGGGACCGCCCTCCGGCTGGTGACGACCGACGACCGGATCACGGAGAACTGGAACCCGATCGCCGCGGAGTACCGGAAGCACGGCACGTTCACCGGGCTGCTGTACGACCCGCTCGTCCGCACCGACGGCGAGTCGACCGTCCCGTGGCTGGCGGCCGACTGGGAGCGCCCCGGCGCGAACACCGTCGACGTCGACGTCCGCGACGCTCGGTGGCACGACGGCGAACCCGTGACGGCGAGCGACGTCGCGTTCACCTATCGGTTCCTCCGGGACACCTCGCTGGGGAGCGTCGAGACGCCGGTGCCGACACCGCGGTTCCGCGGGCGGAGCTCCCTCGTCGAGGACGAGCGGGTCCTCGACGACGCGACGGTCCGGCTCACCGTGCCCGACGTCAACGAGACGGTCGTCACGCGGGCGCTCCAGGTGCCGATCCTCCCGGAACACGTCTGGTCGGAGCGGACCGAGGCGGCGACGATCGCCGGCTTCGAGTTCGACTTCGAGACGACGGAGGCGGTCGTCACGAACAACCCCGACCCGGTCGGGAGCGGCCCGCTGCGGTTCGTCGAGGCGACCGCCGGCGAGTCGGTCGT
The DNA here is from genome assembly GCF_058630335.1 of Halorubrum sp. SD41. Taxonomy (NCBI): domain Archaea; kingdom Methanobacteriati; phylum Methanobacteriota; class Halobacteria; order Halobacteriales; family Haloferacaceae; genus Halorubrum; species Halorubrum sp. SD41. The sequence goes on along the minus strand of NZ_JBZVGZ010000007.1, from coordinate 102,206 downwards.
CTTCGAGCGCAACCCCGACCACTTCCTCGTCCGTCCGGCGCCCGACGCCGACTCGGAGACCTCGGGGGAGACGACTGACCCGCGAGCGGGAATCCCGCCGCGGTACCACGGGAAGCCGGCGTTCGACCGGCTCCGAGTCGAGGTGTCCCCGTCGGACATCTCGGCCGTGGAGGCTGTCGCCGAGGGGCTCGCGGACGCGACCGTCTCGAACCTCGGCCCCGAGTCCGTCCCGCGGATCGGCCGCTCGGGCGACACCCGGCTCGTGAGCGGTCGGTCGGCGGCGTTCTACCACGTCGGGTACAACGTGCGGGAGAGCCCGCTGTCGAACCCCCGGTTCCGGGCGGTTATCGCGCGGCTGATCGACAAGTCCGCGGTCGTCGACGAGACGTTCGACGGGTACGCGCAGGCGGCGGCCTCGCCGCTCGCGGCGTCGCCGGACGCGGTCCCCGACTCGCTGGCGTGGGACGACGGAACCGACCCCGTTCACCCGTTCTTCGACGACGCGGGGTCGCTCGACGTCGAGGCGGCCCGCGCGGCGCTCCGAGAGATCGGGTATCGATTCGACGAGGACGGCCGGCTGCTCTCGCGGGGGCAATGACGCCGCTTCTGTCCGTCCTCACGTCGGTCGTGGCGTGGGTCGGGGCGATGCTGGCCGTCGCGAGCGTCGTGGTAATCGGTCCGGCTCGACTTCGGGAGACGTGGGGCGGAGTTCGCGGGCGGATCTGGGACGCGCGTCGGGCCGTCGCGCTCGTCTGCGTGGTGCTTCTCGCCAGCGCGGTCGGCCGCCCGGCGCTGCTGGACGTCTCCAGGCTCTTCGGGATCCAAGCGACGGCGCTCATCTACGGGCTGGAGGGCGGCTTCGTCGCGTGGGTTCAGGCGACGTTCGCGTCGCCCGCACTGACCGCCTACTTCTCGCGGGTGTACGTGTACGGGTACGCGTTCCTCCTCGCGTTCCCGGTGATCGCGTACCTCGCGTTACCCCGTACCACGCCGGTCAGGCGACTGCTCGTCGCGTACGCGCTCAACTACGGGGTCGGACTTGTCCTCTACACGCTGGTGTTCGCGCACGGCCCGCGGAACGTGATACCCGACATGGTGACGCCGCTGCTGTTCACCAACCAGCCGGACGTGATACTGCTCGCGAGCGAGGTGAACGAGGCCTCGAACGTCTTCCCGTCGCTGCACACCTCGCTTTCGGTCACCGTCGGGACGTTCGCGATTCTGACCCGCGAGGAGTACCCGCTGTGGACGCTGATCGCGGTCCCGCTCTCGCTGTCGGTCGTGATCGCGACCATGTACCTCGGAATCCACTGGCTCACCGACGTCGTCGCCGGCTTCGCGCTCGCGTTCGGCTGCGTCGCGCTCGCGCACCGATTCGTGGGCTCCCGCGCCGACGCCGCCGAATCGGGCGCCGCGGGGGACGGAAGACGTTCCGGCTCCGCTCCCGACGCGGACGGCTGATCGGCGCTCCCGAGTCCGTCGCGATCAGACGCCTTCGACGAGCCGTTCGAGCTGCTCCGGCGGGACCGCGCCCCGCGCGGCGTGGCCCTCGTACGCGAACGTCGGGACGCCGGTGACGCCCTGCCGCCTCGCGGCGTCGAACATGTCGGTCACGCGCTCGCGGAGGTCGTCGTCGCCGAGCGCCTCGTCGACCACGGCTGCGTCGAGCCCGTCGACGTCGGCCGCGATGTCGGCGAGCACGTCGCGGTCGCCGATGTCGCGCCCCTCCAGCCAGAGCGCGTCGAAGACGGCCTCGTCGAACGCGAGCCACGCGTCCGGCGCGGTCTCGCGCACGCGGACCGAGACGACCTGCGCGGGCAGCGAGTCGACGTCGGTCGCGAGCTCGAGCTCCATCTCCTCCGCGCCGTACTCCTCCTGAAGCCGGCGGACGTTCTCGCGCGCCTGCTCGTAGTACTCCTCGTCTTTCCCGGTGTCGGCGTCGCCGTCGATCTCGCCGTCCGGCCCGCGCTGGCCCGCGCGGAGGTCGAACGGGTGCCAGTCGATGTCGAGCGGCTCCTCGCGCGTCTCCTGATAGCTCGCGAGGGACCGCCGCCCGAGGAAGCAGAACGGACAGACGTAGTCGGAGTAGACGGTGATCGCCTCGGCCTCGTCGGCGCCGGTCGCGGCGTCGGAGTCGGTTGCCATGATCCGGGGTACGGCCCCGAGCCGAAAAGGTCGTTCGGCGACGGCAGGCGGCGTTCGGGAGCGTCGAGGGTGAGTGAACCACCACCGATTAATATCATCAAGTTGTATCGCCGCGTATGCCCGAGTACGACCCGGTCGACTCGCCGGTCGCGCTGACGGTCGCCGGCAGCGACAGCGGCGGCGGGGCGGGGATTCAGGCGGACCTGACGGCGATGCGCGCGCACGGCGTCTTCGGCGCGTCGGTCGTGACGGCGACGACCGCACAGAACACCCGCGGCGTCGAGGACGTCCACCCGCTCCCGGCCGATCACGTCGCGAGCCAGTACGCGGCGGTCGCCGACGACTTCGACCTCGGCGCGGTCAAGACGGGGATGCTGGCGACCGCCGAGATCGTCGAGACGGTGACGGAGCTGGCGGGGGACGCCGACGCGCCCCTCGTCGTCGACCCCGTGATGGTCGCGGCGACCGGCGACCGGCTGCTCTCGCCCGCCGCCGAGGACGCCTACGAGGAGTTGGTCGCGGCCGCGACGCTCGTCACGCCGAACGCCGACGAGGCCGCGGTGTTGACCGACGAACCGGTCGAGACCCCGGCCGAGGCCGAGGCGGCCGGGCGGGAGCTCGTCGCGCTCGGCGCGGACGCGGCGCTGGTGAAAGGGGGGCACCTGACCGAGGGTGAATCGGTCGAGGAGGGCGTCGTCGTCGACACGCTCGTTCGCGCAGCAGGTGCGGGTGGGGGCGAAACCGCGAAGCGCGGCGAGCCGACCGTCGACCGCTTCGAGACGCCCCGGATCGACACCGACGCGACCCACGGCTCCGGCTGCGCGTTATCGAGCGCGATCGCGGCGCGGCTGGCGCGGGGAGAGTCGCTCCCCGAGGCGGTCGGCGCCGCGGTCGAGGAGATGACCGAGGCGGTCCGCCGCGGCTACGACGTTGGCGAGGGCTCGGGTGCGGTCAACCCGACCGTGTTGGGTGGCGAGTGAGCCGTCGAATCGGGTGGTTGTTTATAAATGGATGACAGCTGGTGAACGCCTCCAAAGCCCCAGTCGCTTATTTATAAACGGTTTCCGGAAGATCGGCGACGAACACCTCCAAAGCCCCAGCCGCGAGGACGGCGCACGCTCGCCGCGCTCCTCGTCGCTCGTTCCACTCGCTCCTGCGGTGCTCGCGTCGCCTGCGCCGTCCTCGCGACTGCCCCTTTGAGTCCCACCCCGCACCGCACAGCGACCGCACCTCACACCTCCCCAGCCTCGCGGCTCGCTCGGGGCTCCCTTCGGTCGCCCCCTCGCTCGCCGCGTCCCTCGCGCCTGCGACTCGCGCCCTACCGGGCGCTCGTCGGCACGCGCCACCGCACTGCGTTTTATAAACGATCGTCGCAGCCGGTCACTCTCGTTTAAAATACCTCGTCGTCGCCTTCGGTCGCTTATAAATACGCGAGCGGGATCATCAGCGCGACGCCGAGCGCGACGCCGCCGACGAGGACCCGCTTGCCGCCGTGCGGGAGGTCGGCGCCCGTTTCGAGCGCCTCGGGGACGAACTCGGTGAGGACGAGGTAGATCATCGCGCCCGCCGCGAAGCCGAAGCCGTACGGGAGGAACTCGCGGGCGTACCGCACGAACGCGAAGGCGACGACGGCGCCGATCGGCTGCGGGAGGCTGGAGAACACCGACCACCACACCATCTTCCACTTCGAGACGCCCATCGCCCGCAGCGGGATCGAGATGGCCGTCCCCTCGGGGACGTTGTGGATCGAGATGGCGACGGTCATGAACACGGCCAACAGCGGGACCGTGAAGCCGAACAGCGCGGTGCCGCCCGATACGCCGAGGTCCGCGAAGGAGACGCCGACCGCGATCCCCTCCGGGAAGCTGTGGACCGTCAGCACCCCGAGGATCAGGATCAGCTTCTTGAAGTCCGCCTCCGCGTACTCCCGGGGGTCGATCTCGGCGTCCATCAGCACGTCGTGCGCGAGGACGACGAGGGCGACCCCCGCGAGCATGCCGACCCCGATCTCGACCGGCGTCCCCTCCGCGAGCCCCTCCTGAACCAGTCCGAACAGCGACGCCGCGAGCATGATCCCCGACGCGAACCCCCACAGCGCCACGTTCCCGCGGTCGCTGATCGTCTCGAAGAAGAAGAACGGTAACGCGCCGATCCCCGTCGCAAGCGCCGTGATCAGGCCGGCGACGAAGACGAACGCGTAGGCGTCGAGCGCGACCATCTCTCGCGTGAGGCTTCGTCAGTGCGGTACATAATCCCGCCGACGATGCCCGGAATCCGGGAGGACTCACCCGAGACTGCGAACGAGACCGGCGAGGAGCACGAACAGAAACAGCGCGAGGAACAACAGCAGCACCCTGAGCTTCGTCACGAGCGGGGGCTGACGGGCGCACGCCTCGCCGCCGCATTCTGACGCGGACCCTCGCGGCCGGATCGGCGAGTTCATACTCACACCCCGGTCGGGACGAACGCGGCGGGCTCCGAGCCGCTCGGATCAGACGCGTCCCCGGCCGGCTTCGAGTCGTTCTCGGGAGGCGTCGTCTCGTCGTTGGTCGCCTCGTCGTTGTCCGGAGTCGATTCGTCCTCCTCCGTCTCGTCGTCCGGCGCAGTTTCGCTTTCAGGCGGCGCGGGCTCGTTGTCCGGCGCGGGTTCGTCGTCGGATGCCGAGGCGTTCTCGGGCGGTGCGGGCCCGTTGTCCGGCTGCGTCGCGTTGTCAGGTGCGGGCTTGTTGTCCGGCGCAGTTTCGTTATCCGACGCGGTCGCGTTGCCCGGCGGCGCCGAGGCGCTCTCGGGAGCCGACACGGTCGCGTTGTCCGGCGTCGTCGCGTTGCCCGGCATCGTCGCGTTGCCCGGCGTCGTCGCGTTCGTTCCGCTCTCAACTGGGAGCGTCGCCATCCTGAAATCCCCCTCCGTCTCCTCGACGATCGGATCGAACTCCTCGACCGTTTCGAACGTGGTCGTCACGTTCGCGCTCGACGTGAGCACGGCCAGCGTGAGCCCGCCGCCGAAGGCGACTCCCCACACCAGCACCGCGACGGCGACGAGGCCGACGAGGCCGCGGTTCACGGCCATCAGTCCACCTCCCCGGCGCGGTCCGGCTGTGACGGTGGGGTCGTCGACGGCGACGAGGCCGGCGCCGTTGCCGACTGAACCCCCCCGGATCCGTCCGTCACCGCCGCCGAACCCGACGGTTCGACCGAATCGCTCGCTCGCTCGGCGTACTCCGGTCCGTGGTCGTCGCCCGCCGCGTCGGCCGCGATGTCGTCGCCCGCGGCGTGGTCGTCCGCTGCGCCGTCCGCGGCGTCATCGATTACCGCGTCGTCGCTCGCCGCGTCGTTGACCGTCGCCGGCTCAGCGCTCGGTCGGTTCCGGTCGAGGACGCCGCTGGCCGGAACCCACGCCGCGAGCGCGCCGAGCAGCAGCGTCGCCGCCGCCACCGCGACCGCGATAGTCGCAGCGGTGCGGAGTTCGAACGCCACGTAGGCGGCGTACGGCGCGAACGCCAGCAACACCGCCGCCGCGCCGCCGACCGCGTCGACGGAGATTCCCCCGGAACCGGTCGCAGCGGTCTCCGCGGAAGCAACGTCGTCTTCGGCGGTCTCCGCGGGTGCCGCGTCGGTCCCGTCGGACGCCACGGCGCCGGGCGCCGCGATCGCGTCCGGGCCGACGAATCCGTCGGCCGTCGCTTCCGGCGTGTCCGAGCCCGTGTCTGCGCCCGTGTGCGTCTCCTCGCGGCTGCGAACGATCGACCAGACCTCCGTGACCGCGAGCAGGCCGAACGGGAGCAACACCAGCGTGACGAACCCGGCCTGGGTGCCCGCGAACTGGATCACGTACCCGATGTACGGGATCGTCAGCGCGACCACGCCGACGAGGTTCCCGGCGGGGACGAGCCCCGGATCCGGCCCCTCGTTCGCGTCGCCCATCGTCTCGAAGGCGAGTGTCCCGCCCTCGTCGACGACGTCGATCACGCGGTGCGTCACCGGCACCTCGCTCGCGCCGCGCATGAACGTGATCACGTCGCCGTCGACGACCGTCGTCGGGTCGCGCTCGGCCACGATCACCACGTCGCCCGGCGCGATGGCGGGCGTCATGCTCGCCGTGAGCACGACGAAGCTCTCGTCGGCGCCGACGATTTCCGGCGCGGCGTACACCGCGAAGGGCGCGACGAGCGCGAGCAACAGGACGATCCCGAGTACGTTCGCCGCCTTCCTGATCCGTGGTGATGTGAGTGTGTGGTTCATCAGTTGTCCTCCGCGCCGCAGAGCCGCGCGCCCTTCGTGGTCGTGCCGCCGTCGATCTCGAACTCGTCTTCGGGTCCGAACCGCATTCCGACCGTGAGCGGCTCCGAGCAGCTCACGTGGATCGGGGTCGTCGCTCCGTCGTCGACCCGTATCTCGACCTCCGGGCCGAGCTTGTCGGGGCCTTTCCCCTTCCCTTGGTGTTCGACGTCGCTCCCGTCGAGAGTGAACACGTCGCCGTTGGCGACCGTTCCCGTGAACAGCGTCCCGCTGGTGCCGCCCTTCGTCGAGACGACGGTGATCGACGGCTCGTCGTCGCCGCGGTAGAGGACGTCGAGCGTCGCGAGCGAGGCGTTCTCGTCGTCACAGACGACGCAGTCGACCGTCTCGTCCTCGTCGGGGTCGTCGCCGTCGCCCGAATCGGAACAGACGAAGACGACGATGTTGCTGATCCCGTGTCGCTTGTCCTTGTCGGGCTTCAGTGGCGCGAACAGGATCTCGCCCGTCTCCGTGGAGACCGGGTCGATCTCGTAGGACTCGGTCCCTGGCCCGCCCTTGATCTCGACCTTACACATGTCCGGTCCGGGATTCCCGTCGGCGTCCTGGAGGGTGAACTCGACGCCGACCGTCTCGGCGTTGCCCCCCTCGTCTTTCGTCTCGACCGCGGTAATCGCGATCTCGTATTCACCGACGCCGTCGGGGAGTTCGATCAGCGAGAGCGCGTCCCCGACCGCGACCGGAGAGTCGCCGAATTCGGCCTTCCCGAACTCGACGCACGCGAGGCACTCGTTCCCCGACTCCTCACAGACCCGGTCGGCGAAGGGGTTCGACTCCGCCGCGTCGGTCTCGCTGACGTGGCGACACTGCTCGGCGTACAGCCGGAACCGCAGGTCGGTCGCCTCGTCCGCCGCCTCGTCGGGCGCGTCGGCGGGCAGCCGCCAGGCCACCTCGAGGGTCACGGGCTCCTCGGGGACGAGACAGTCCGCGTCGATCCGCTCGCCCGCGACGAGGTCGCGCTCGACGTCCGCGAGAGAGCGGTAGCCGTCGGTCAGCGACGGTCCGCCGAGGACGGAGATCTCGACTTCGAGAGCGCGCGCGAGCGCGCCGTCGTCCGGACAGTCGGTCGCGATCCAGACCCGGGCGGGGTTCGTTCGCACGTCGATTTCGAACTTCTTGTGGCCGGAGTCGCCCCGCCGTATCCCCGACACGTCGACCGCGAAGGTCCCGTCGGAGACCGCGTCGTTCACGATCAGTTCGACGGAGCCGGCGCCGAACGCGTTGTCAGCGAACGTCGCGCGGTCGGACAGGTACGCGCCGGTTCCGAGGCCGCTCGCCATCCCGACGGCGCCGACGCCGCCGATGCCGGCGAGCAGCCGCCGCCGACTCAGACCGCTCGGGCGCCGCGTCCCGTCTCCGGGGGTCATACGGACCCCTCGCCGGTGTCGGTCGAACCGCCGCCGTCGGTCGAACCGCCGGCGTCGACCGAACTGCCGATGCCGGTCGAATCGGTCTCGTTCGCCTCGCCGTTCATGTCGAACGGGTTCCCCTCGGCGGCGCAGTCGTCCGCGGCGAACTCCACGTCGAAGTCGATCGCGCCGCCCTGTCCGGCGTTGCCGCCCTCCTCGTCGAACGCCCACGAGAATATCAGACAGCGCCGCTCGTCGGTCCGGAGACAGCCGTTTCCGAGGAGATCGGGGGTAAGTTCGACGCCCGTCGCGAGCCCGGAGCCGTCGAGCTCCGCGAGCGTGCCGTCGGCGATCCGCTCGCCGTAGCCCGCGAAGTCGCTCTCGGCGCCCGCGCAGCCGCCGATCCCGAGGATCCCCGTGTCGTACCGGACCTCGAGGCTGATACGCTCGGCGAGCGCCGCGCTCGCGGCGTCGGCGCCGTCGAGGTGGGGATCGATCCGCAGCCACACGCGGACCCCGTCCGGCGCGGTTTCAGCGGGGTCGTCGAGCCGGAGCCCGACGCTCGCGGTGCCGTAGTCGCCCGGCAGCGCGTTGTCGATGTCGACGAGCCGGATTCCGGCCGCCTCGACGTCGTCGAAGCTATCGGTCGGGCTCGAACCGACGACCGTCCCGTTCTCCGTGCGCCGCCACCCGACGAGCAGGTCCCACGGCGTGTCCGACTGGGCGTACGTGTAGTCCGAGTACTCGTCCCAGTTGTCCGTCCCCGTCCGCCGTCCGGAGGCGGCCCCGAGGGTCGCGAAGCCGACGGCTCCGGCGCCCGCGAGTGCCTCCCGCCGCGTGAGTCCCGATTCTTTCTGTGTCATTGTGTGTCGTCGCGGCTCCGAACGGCCGTTTCGTCGATGCGTCCCCGCCCCTCGATACCCCTTACCACGCCGACCGCGCCCGTATGTATGCGCGCCCTACCCGGCCGGTCCGGTGACCGTACCCGGCGGTACGGGCGCCGTACCCCCCCGCGGTCGTCCGATAGACTCGGTCGCTCCGATCGCTCAGGCCGTCTGGGACGGCCCCGCGCCGTCGTTGTGGCGCGCCTGCTCGGTGTAGAAGCCGAGGTCGAAGCCGAGCGTGTCGCCCTGGACCTCGTTGCCCACGTCGAACGGCAGTTCCCACGAGAGCGCGACGCAGTGCATCACGCCGTCGCCGCGGAACGGCTCGCGGTCCGGGTCGTTCGCCGGATCCGAGAGCTCGTCGTACGTCGTCGTCCGGATCGCGTCGAGCGGCACGCCGTTCCCGTCGGCGAGCGCCGTGAGGACGTTGCCGAGCGAGTCCTCCATGATCTTCTTCTCCTGTGCGGTCTGTGCCGCGAGGTTACCGAACACCGTCGGGATGTTGAACGGATCGCTGACGTCGTTGAAGAACGCCGGGTCACCACCCAGGCCGCCGGCCGCGCCGGCCATCGCCTGGAGCGTGCTCGCGCTGCCGTCGACGTTGATCGTGTACACGTTCGTCGCGGGGTTCGGCGACGCCGCGCGGGCGTCGGCCGCCGCGCCGGTCGGCGATGAGAACGACGTGCTGCCGTCCCCGTTGAACGACTCGCCGTCGGATAGGACGATGTTCCGGTACTCGACGCCGCTACGTCCGTTCGCGTCGAGCTCGGCCTGCGCGTCGTCGACGCCCTCGCCGATGTAGGTGCCCGTCGCGATACCGTTCGCGTTCGCGAACGGATCGGGGTCGCCGTCGCCGTCGCCCGGCGTCGAGGGGCTGGGACCGGTCACCACGTCCGCGAGCTTCTGCCGGAGATCCGTCAGCTGCGCGTCCACCACGGAGAGGTCGCTCGTCAGGCCTTGGAGGATCCCCGTCCGCGGCACGGAGTCGTCGCTCCCCTCGCCGTCGAAGTACGCCACACCGACCTGAACGTCCGACCCCTGTGACTGGAGGTAGCTGACGAACTGGCGGGTGCCGAGCTCGACGAGGTCGATCTTCGTCGTCTCGGTGTAGGTGGTCCCGCCGACCGTGATATCGTCCTCGCTGACGAGGCCGCCGTACTGCTCGTACAGCATCGAGCCCGAGAAGTCGAGCGTCAGCATGATGTCGACCGGCTCCGCGCCGTCGTACACGTTGTCGCAGTCCTCGTCGTACCAGAGCGTCGCCTGGATCGCGTCGCCGAGGTCGCCGAGGTTGTCCGGGTCGACGATCAGTTCGGGCTCGGTGGCAGTGCCGCCGTTGTCACTGACGTTGTCCGCCTGCATCCAGATGTAGCCGGGGTTGTCACAGAGGTGGAGCGAGAAGGTGATCTCGCCGGAGTCGCCGGGTTTTACGTCGGTGAACTGGACGAGCCTGTCCATCTCCTCACCAGTGACGGGGTCGTGCCTGAAGTTCGCCTCCGAGAGCGGTGGGATGTTCTCACAATTCAGGCCGGTGATGTTCGCCCCGTTGCTGTCCTCGTCGTCCTCGTCCGGGAAGTCGCTGTACTTAATGACTTCTTCCGTCTCGGGATCGAGGATCGACTGTTCGCCGTCGCCGTCGTGGTCGGGGTGCGCGTTGACGAACTGGTGGCCGTCGCCGAAGTCGTACGTCTGCTGCCAGTCGACGAGCAGGTCGAGCTGGCCGGCGGTTAGCTGGTTGCCCTCGAACGACTCGGTGTCGTTGAAGTACGCCGTGGTACCGAGGCCCGCCCCCGCGGAGGCGACGCCCACCGCGCCGAGGCCGGCCAGCACCGTTCGCCGCGACAGTCCGATCGTGTCGATGTCGTCGTTGTCTGTCATGAGTGTAATTCCCCGAAGGGAGTCCCACCGACGGGGTCGAACCGTCGTCCCGGCCGCCCGCGCGGGTCCGGGGTGGGAGGCGGTCACGCCGCTTCGAGCGGCGTCGTCAGCACATCAGTCGCTGAACTCGATCGCGTTCGCGCTGTTGTAGAAGTCCGGGCCCAGCGAGGGGTCCACGTTGACCTCCGCGATGGGTCCCTCGCCGCCGGTGCTGCCGTATCCGAGCAGCCGGAACGTCGAGCCGATCTCGCTATTCGGGATCCCGAACACGATCGTGTTCCCGACCTTCGCCGCCGAGAAGCCGGCCGGAAGCGGCTGAGCCGGACCGTAGCTGCCACTGTTGTTCTCCTTGTATCCGAACGGGGCGTCCGGGAACCCGGCGTTGGGCTGCCAGATGACCTGCCAGTCGTGCGTGCCGTCGTCGTCCGCGTCGACCGCCACGGGGAGATTCGTGCTGGAGTAGTCCGCCGTGTCGAGGAAGTCGACCCCGTCGCCGTCGTCGGCGAACGCGAAGCTCAGAACGGTCTGATTCTGGCCGAACGAGACGCTGGTGTAGACGTTCCCCTCGGTGGGGTTGCCGAGCGTCTGGCCCTTCCAGCTGTTGTCGTACGCCGTGACGACGGTCTCGTCGACGCAGGGGTTGTGCGCCCCGTCGTTGTGGCGAGCCTGGACCGCGTAGAACTCGAAGTCGAACATGACCGAGTCCGTCTGGATCTCGTTTTCGACGCTCGTCGGTACCTCCCAGGTGAAGCAGACGCACTGCTCGTCGACGTTCGGTTCTCCGTCGGTGAACGCCTCGGTGACGCCATCGAAGGTGGGGCGGTCCGCGAGCGGCGCGTTCGCGTCACCGTCGCTGGACAGCGGGACGCCGGCTTGGAGCGCGAGCATGACCTCCGCCAGCGAGCCGGAGACGATCTCGTCGCCGATTTCGTTGCCGCCGTCGCCGTCGTCGGTACAGTACGAGACGGTCACCTGCATCGCGTCGGCGAGTTCGCCCTCGTCGGGCGTGTCGTCGTCGTCCATCTCGGGTTCGGTCATTCCGTTCTCGTCGTTCGCGGTCAGCTCACCGCACATCCACATGTACGCGGGGTTGTCGACGATCGAGAAGCAGAACTCGCCCTCGCCGGAGTCGCCGGGCTTCAGGTCGGAGACCTGGATGCTGAGGGGCTCGCCCTCGATCTGCTGGCCCTCGATCCCGACGACGTTCCCGTCGACGTAGGTGCCGGGCTCCGTGGAGTACTGCGCGTAGCTGCCCTGGTCCTCGGAGTAGTCGACGTGGACGAACAGGTCGAGCGAGCCGGCCGTCAGCTCGTTGTTCACGAACGTCTCCGTGTCGTTGAAGTACGCCGTGGTGCCGAGGCCCGCGCCCGCCGAGGCCACGCCGACCGCACCGAGTCCGACCAGCATCTTGCGCCGCGATAGTCCGATTTTGTCGTCGTTCATTGTGTATCATCCCCGAAGGGAACTCCCGGCGGCGGTCGCGAACCGCCGCGTCGGCCGCCCGAAGGCGCCGAGCCGGGAACCGGACGTGTCTCGTCGTCCGGGGCCGCGTCGCTCCGAGGAGCTAGTTCTGACCGCTCATGTTGCCGGTGCCGTTGGGTGCGGGACCGGGGCTGGTGCTGTTCACGTCGGTCCCGTTGAACGCCACCTGGGGATTGTCGTTGTGCCGCGACTGCTCGGCGTAGACGGCGAGATCGAAGCTCACGGAGTCGGTCTGGATCTCGTTGCCGACCTCCGCCGGGAGCGTCCACTCGAAACCGATGCACTGGGTGGTCGCGCCGGGGTACGGCTGGCGACCCTCCTCCTGCCGGTTACCGTCGAGTGCGACGCCGTCGTCGAGCTTGCTGAAGACTTCGGCCATCGAACCCTCCTCAAGGATCTTTTGTTCGCCCGCGAGGACGATCTGCGCGATCTCGCCGTAGACGGTATCGAGGTCGGACGGGTCGGGCGCGACGAAGGCGTCGTCGGACGAGGAGGCGATGCCCTCGAGGAACGCCGTGTCGGCGCCGTTGCCGAGCGCGATCGTGAACAGGCGGATGCCCGCGTCCTTCGCGCTGTCGGCGGCGTCCTCGGCGTCGTCCGCGTCGCTGGGCACGCCGTCCGAGAGGACGATCATCACCTTCGAGGCGCCCGGGGTCGCGTTGGTGCCGGTGAGGAGTTCGTCCTCGGCGACGGAGATGCCGTCGTCCATGTCTGTCCCCCCGTTGGCGCTGTACTGGTCGATCGCGTCCTTGACGTCTTGGTAGTCCGTCGTCAGCTCCTGATCGAGATTGGCGCCGTCGGAGAACGAGATCGCCGCCGCCTCGTCCGGCGAGGAGAGGTTGTCGACGAAGTTGTTCGCGGCGGTCTTCAGGTCACCGATCTCTTGGCTCATCGAGCCGGAGGTGTCGCTGACCAGGGCGACCTCCAGTTCCTGTTGCTGACCCGTCCCGGTGGGCTCGTACACGTTGTCGCAGTCCTCGTCGTACCAGACGCAGACGTCGATGAGATCGGCGAGTTCGCCGATCCCGTCGGTGTCTTCGCCCTCGGCCTCCTGCTCGGGCTCGGACTGCCCGTTCTCCGCGTTCTCGGTCAGCTCGCCCGCGAGGTAGAGGAACGCGGGGTTGTCACAGATGTGAATGCTGATCGTCACCTCGCCGGAGTCGCCGGGCTTCACGTCGTCGAGCGTGAACACCGGGATCCCGTCGCCGTTGACGAGGAACTCGTCCGCCCCGGGCGAACAGAAGTCGAACTCCTGGCCTTGGACCACGTCCTCCCACTGCTGCCATTCGGCGGTGGTGGGCGCCTGCCCGAGCAGGTAGCGTCCGTCACCGAGGTCCTGCGCCAAAGTCTCGTCGCCCTCGTCCTCGCCGCCGTATCCCATCGCCCGAATGTCGTCTAGGCGGCCGGGACCGCCGAGGTACGTCGACTTGTAGTCCAGCTTCAGGTCCAGCTCGCCCGCGGTGAGCGTGTTGCCCTCGAACGTCTCCGTGTCGTTGAAGTACGCCGTGGTGCCGAGTCCCGCGCCCGCGGAGGCCACGCCGACCGCGCCGAGGCCGGCCAGCACCTTGCGCCGCGAGAGTCCGATTTTGTCGTTTGTGTCTTGGCTCATGGTTTCTCCCCCGACTCGCCCCCCGTCCGCGATGGGCTGACCGAATCGGTTACTTCCTCCTCCGAGGGACACCCACCTAGTTACGCGTTCCCACGTCACCGTCGAACGGACGATTCCAGCCGGTAGAACGTCTCACGAAACCGGTCAACGGTCTCGTTCGATCGGCGGTCCGCCACCCCTACTCCAGTGGTTATTGCCGGTATGTCCCCCGTACCGCCGCCGCCGAACGCGGCACGAAGGCCGCACTCGACGGGTCGAATCCGACAGGAACCTCGTACCGTCGCCCCGCGATCGGCGATCGTCCCGGGTAGCGAGCGCATACATATACCTCCGTCCGACGCAGTGGACGACAGAACTCGGGTGCCGCCGAGCGCGGCCGCCCGGATCCCACTCCATGAAACTCCGCAACGACGTACTTCCGGCCGAGCAGGTGTATACCATCCTCGCGAACGAGCGCCGACGGCGCGCCATCGAACAGCTCGGCGCCGTCGGCGGGACGGTCTCGGTCAACGAGCTGTCGACGCTCGTCGCGGGCCGCGAGACGGGCGAGACGCCCCCGCCGAAGCGCTGTCGCGAGAGCGTGTACACGTCGCTCGTCCAGACGCACCTGCCGAAGCTGGCGGACGCGGGCGTGATAGCGTACGACCGCGAGACGCAGACCATCGAGCTCTCTCGCCGCGCGCGCGACGTGCGGCTCTACACGGAGGTCCTCGCGCCCGGCGGCGCGACGTGGTCGGAACTCTACCGCGCGCTCGCCGTGGGCTCGCTGCTCGTCGTGCTCGCGGCGCTCCTCGACGTCCCGCTCGTGTCGGCCGTCGACCCGGTCCTCTGGACCAGCCTCGGTCTCGGCGCCTTCGCCGCCGCCAGCGCGGTCCAGCTGTGGGTCAACCGCTTCTCGGTGCTGCGGCAGCTTCGGCTCCGGTGACTGGGCTCGAAAAACTGACTCCCTCTCCGTCGTACTCCGCTCTCCTATCCGAACTGTCGGCCTTCCCTACTCGGCGGCGGCCGCGACCGACTCCGGCAGCCGCAGCTCGAACAGCCGCGCGTCGCAGCCGGCGCATCGTCCGGCGACCACGTCGTAGCTCGAACAGCAGGACTCGACGACGCGCTCTTCCAGCCCGACTTCGCCGGCGCAGCTCGGACACTCATCGACGAACAGCCTGAGCGCGCCGAGCACCGCGCTGCGGTCCGCGAGCGCCAGCGTCGTCCAGTCGTCGCGGGTCGCCGTCAGCACGCGGTCGGCCGCGACGTCCGCCCGGAACGCCGCGCGCGACTCCCAGTGGCCGATCTTCTCGTCGCCCGCGTACGCGAGCCCGACGCCCTCGTACCAGTCGATCGCCAGCTCGTCGGTGTCGATCCCGGTGAGCGTCGCGAGCGCCGCCACGTCGTCGCGGTCGCTTCGGTTCCCGTCGCTGCCAGCGTCCCTCGGCTCGCCCGTCGCCGCCGCCCGCCACGCCGACGCGAAGTCGGGCGCGAACGCGAAGTCGTCGCCGGCGGGCGTCTCGACGAGGACGTCGGCGTCGAGCAGGTACGTCTCCGGATCGACCTCGCCCGACTGACGGGCGGCTGTCACCCTCGAACCGGGCGTTTTCCCGAACAGCGCGAGGACGCGCTCGGGGAGGTACCGCCTCGTGAGTTCGGGCGTACCCGGTACCAGGTAGCCGCGAAGCCAGATCGCTGCGAGCGCGGCGCCGAACCCGGCCGCGCCGAGGAGCGGCGCACCGACTGCGGCCACCGCGGTCGCCCCGACCGCCGCGATCCCGACGTTGACGATCGTACAGGGGAGACAGCGGTTCTCTCCGGTGTACTCGGGCTGTCGGAGTCGGTCGACGGCGACGCGCGCGGGTCGTCGGAGGCGATCGGTGATCGTGTTTCGTGACGCGTTCATACCGCTCGAACGGCGCCTATCCGCGTATGTATGCGCCGCCTACCGCCGCGTGCGCCCCCTACTGCTGCCGCGGATCAGCCACCGACGCCGCGGGTCTCATCCCGATCTGATTGTCATAGAAAAATAATTTTATTGACAAAATCTTTTCCCGATAGAATATCCATTTATAAATATCCATTATATGGGCTCCAAAATAGTTTTTGTGTCTTTTTCGACCCGAAATTTATTGCGACCGCCGCTACTGCTGTATTAATAGAAAGTGATATGTAATGTCAGGACAATGTGTTCTCAATTCAAATGGGTGAGTCATGACACCGCAACTCATTGGGTCGGACGAGCCCTCGCCCGCCGACGCGGAGAGTCCGTCGCGCGACGAGGTGTTCACGGCCCTGAGCAACCGACGACGTCGGAACGTGATCAAGTATCTGAAGGCTAACGGCACCGAGGCGCGCGTCCGCGACATCGCCGAGCAGCTGGCGGCGTGGGAGAACGACCTCGAGATCCCCGAAGTGACGTACAAGCAGCGCAAGCGAGTGTACACGGCGCTTCACCAGTCACACCTCCCGAAGCTGGCCGCCAGCGGCTTCATCGACTACGAGTCCGACCGGGGACTGGTCTCGCTCACCGAGGAGAGCCGGCAGCTGGAGGTGTACCTGGAGATCGTCTCGGACAACGAGATCCTCTGGGGCGAGTACTACGTCGGGCTCGCGGTCGTGTGCGGGCTGCTGGCGACGGCGGCGTGGGTCGGCACCGTCCCGTTCGGCGCGGTCTCGGGGTACGCGTACGCGACGCTTTTCGCGCTCGTGTTCGGCGTCTCCGGTCTGGTCCACCGAACGGTGACGCGCCGCAACCGGGTCGGGTAGTTCCGGCTCGGCCCGACACCCGCAGGGTTTTACCCTCACACGGCGGGAGTACGGACATATGGCAACGGGGATCGTCGGGGAGTTCCTCGATCTCAAGGCGGAGACGGACGCGGACGTCCTCGCGATGCAGTGCGGCGACTTCTACGAGTTCTTCGCGGACGACGCGGAGTTAGTCGCGGACGAGCTCGATCTCTCGATCTCGCAGAAGTCCTCTCACGGCTCGTCGTACCCGATGGCGGGCGTGCCGCTGTCGGAGCTGACGCCGTACGTGAACGCCCTCGTCGAGCGCGGCTACCGGGTCGCGGTCGCCGACCAGTACGAGACCGACGACGGCGACCACGCCCGCGAAGTCGTCCGCGTCGTCACGCCGGGCACGGTCTTGGAGACGAGCGACGACGACGCGCGCTACCTCGCGGCCGTGGTGCGCGAGGAGGGGGGCGATTCCGACGCCGACGGCCCCTACGGACTCGCGTTCGCCGACGTCACCACGGGGCGGTTCCTCGCGACGACGGTCGACGACGGCGGCGACTTACGCGCCGAGCTGTACCGGTTCGACCCGGCGGAGGTCCTGCCGGGGCCCCAAGTCCGCAACGACGACGACCTGCTCGGGGCGGTCCGCGAGGACCTCTCGGGGCGCGTGACGGCGTTCGACGCGGAGGCGTTCGCGACCGGCCGCGCGAGACACGCCGTGCGCGAGCAGTTCGGCCGGGAGACGACCGACAGCGTCGGGCTCGACTCGGATCTCGCGGTCCGGGCCGCGGGCGCGGTCCTCTCGTACGTCGAGGAGACGGGCGCGGGCGTGCTCGCCTCGATGACCCGCCTCACCGCCTACGGCGCCGACGACCGGGTCGACGTCGACGCGACCACGCAGCGCAACCTGGAGATCACGGAGACGATGCGAGGCGACGCCGACGGCTCGCTGTTCGACACGGTCGACCACACGGTCACGGCCGCCGGCGGCCGGCTGCTCCGAGAGTGGCTCACCCGCCCGCGCCGGGACCGCGAGACGCTCGCCGACCGGCTCGACGCGGTCGAGGCGCTGGCGTCCGCGGCGCTCGCGCGCGACCGGATCCGGGAGGTGCTCGGCGACGCGTACGACCTCGAACGGCTCGCTGCGCGGACGACGAGCGGGAGCGCGGGCGCGCGCGAACTCCTCTCGGTCCGCGACACGCTCGTGCTGCTCCCGGACCTCGCCGACGCGATAGGGGGGACCGCGCTCGCCGACTCGCCCGCCGCGGCCGTGCTCGACCGCGTCGACCGCGAGCGCGCGGCCGACCTGCGCGAGGAGCTCGCCGAGGCGCTCGCGGAGGACCCGCCGAAGGCGAAGACGGGCGGCGGACTGCTGAAGGAGGGGTACGACGAGGAGCTCGACGAGCTGATCGAGCGCCACGAATCGGTAAAATCGTGGCTCGACGGGCTCGCCGAGCGCGAGAAGCGGAAGCACGGGCTCAGCCACGTCACCGTCGACCGCAACAAGACGGACGGCTACTACATCCAGGTCGGGAAGTCGGTCGCCGACCAGGTGCCCGAGGGCTACCGCGAGATCAAGACGCTGAAGAACTCGAAGCGGTTCGTCACCGACGAGTTAGCGGAGAAGGAGCGGGAGGTCCTCCGCCTGGAGGAGGCGCGCGGCGACTTGGAGTACGAGCTGTTCGAGGAGCTGCGCGAGCGCGTCGCCGAGCGCGCCGAGCTGCTTCAGGACGCCGGGCGGGCGGTCGCGGAGCTCGACGCGCTCGCCTCGCTCGCCACCCACGCCGCCCGCCGCGACTGGACGCGCCCGGAGCTGACCGACGAGCGTCGGCTCGACGTCGAGGCCGGGCGCCACCCCGTCGTCGAGGGGACGACCGACTTCGTCCCGAACGACCTCCGGCTCGACGCCGAGCGCGGCTTCCTGATCGTCACCGGGCCGAACATGAGCGGGAAGTCGACGTACATGCGCCAGGCCGCGCTGATCCAGCTGCTCGCGCAGGCGGGCTCGTTCGTCCCCGCTCGCGCCGCCGAGGTGGGGCTCGTCGACGGCATCTACACCCGCGTCGGCGCGCTCGACGAGCTGGCGCAGGGCCGGTCGACGTTCATGGTCGAGATGCAGGAGCTGTCGAACATCCTCCACTCGGCGACGGAGGACTCGCTGGTCATCCTCGACGAGGTCGGCCGCGGCACCGCCACCTACGACGGCATCTCCATCGCGTGGGCGGCGACGGAGTACCTCCACAACGAGGTGCGCGCGCGCACCCTCTTCGCCACCCACTACCACGAGCTGACGACGCTCGCGGACCACCTCCCGCGCGTCGCGAACGTCCACGTCGCCGTCGACGAGCGCGACGGCGAGGTGACGTTCCTCCGCACCGTCCGGGACGGTCCGACGAACCGCTCGTACGGCGTCCACGTCGCCGACCTCGCGGGCGTCCCGGACCCCGTCGTCTCCCGCGCGGACGAGGTCCTCGACCGGCTCCGGGAAGAGAAGGCGATCGAGGCCCGCGGCTCGCGAAGCGGGGGAGACGGCGACGGCGAGGTTCCGGGCGGCGGCGCGGGGGACACGCGGCAGGTCGTGTTCGACCTCTCGTCCGGGTCGTTCGCGGAGGGCGGCGACGGCGACGAGGGGACGGCGGCGGACGCCCCCGACCTCGGGGCGGGTCGCAACGGGGCGGGCGCCGAGTCGAAACCGGCGCCCTCCGGCGAAACCGCGGGGGCCGCCGAAGCCGACCGGCTCGACCCCGAGACCCGCGCCGTGATCGAGGAGCTGAGCGACGTCGACGTCGCGGAGACTCCGCCGGTGGAGCTGCTCTCGCGGGTCCAAGAGTGGCAGGAGCGGCTCGACTGACCGCGGTGCGGGACGGACGCGGGTGCGTCTGACGTAAGAACTAATGTCTAACCTCGTCGTGTGGTGTGTATGGGCATCATGAGCAAGATCCTCGGCGGGAGTGGGAGCCGCTCCGTCGACGATTACGTCGAGCTCGACACGGACGACTTCGCCGACGCGCACGCGGAGACGGGCACGCAGGTACACTTCGCCGAGATCGGCGACCAGAGCGACGTCATCCCGATCAAAGACGCCGTCTACGACGGCGACTTCGTCATCGCGGACATCACCCGCCACTCCACGTCGGACCGGACGATAGAACACGTCTACGACGAGCTCCGCCAGGTAGTTCAGGAGGTCGACGGCGACATCGTCCAGAAGGGCGACGACCAGATCATCGTCACTCCCACCGGCGTGAAGGTATCGCGAAAGAAGCTGTAGCACCGACCATCGGCGGTTTCGACCCGCCTTTCCCGCCGCCGTCCCGCTTCTCCGGCCCCGGATTCGGTCCCACCGGTCGAACCGTGTCATATATGCCGTTCTCCCGCCCACGTAGAGTCGAATGGACGAGCCGGTCCTCCTGACGGGCGCCGGCGGACGGGTGGGGCAGGCCATCCTCCGCGGTCTCGGCGACGACTACGACTGGCGGCTCCTCGACCGCGAGCCGCTCCCGGCCGCGAAGGTGCCCGACGGGGTCACCGACGCCGACCGGTACGTCGCCGACATCACCGACGAGCGCGCCGTCCGCGAGGCGGTCGCCGACGTCGGCGCGGTGATCCACCTCGCCGGCGACCCGCGGAAGACGGCGCCGTGGGACTCCGTCCTCCGGAACAACATCGACGGGACGCAGGTCGTGATGCGCGCGGCCGCCGAGGCGGGCGTCGAGAAGTTCGCGTTCGCCTCCTCGAACCACGCCGTCGGCGGCTACGAGACGGACGAGCGGACTCCGGACCTGTACCGCCCCGAGGACGACTACCGGCTCGACGGCAGCGAGCTCCCCCGCCCCGGCAACCTCTACGGCGTCTCGAAGGCGGCCGGCGAGTCCCTCGGGCGCTTCTACCACGACGAGTTCGGCATGAGCGTCGTCTGCGTCCGCATCGGCAACCTCACGAAGGACCACCCGCCGCGGGAGTACGAGCGCGGGCAGGCGATGTGGCTCTCCCACCGCGACTGCGCGCACCTGTTCGACCGCTGCCTCCGCGCGGAGTACGGCTACGAGGTCGTCTACGGCATCTCGAACAACGACCGCCGGTACTACTCCATCGAGCGCGCCCGCGAGGCGCTCGGCTACGACCCCGCCGATAACTCCGCCGACTACACCTTCGAGGGCAAACCCAAGTCCGACCGCGACACCGAGACGAACGGCGGTCGCTACGGCGAGGACTCGTTCGCGTCGGACGCCGATCGGCCCGCCCCGGAGTCGCCCGCCGAACCCAACTTCCCCGCCGACCCGGACGACGCCTGATCGGCCCCACGCTCAGAACAGCCCGTCGACGTCGCGCCGCTTCCTCGCCTCGCGCTCGACGTGATCGCCCAGCCGAGCGGCCACCTGCGGCCGCGCGTCCGGCGTCCGGAGGTACGCGAACAGCAGTTCGGCGAACTCGGTCCGTCCCGTCCCGCGCTCCTCGCGGGCGAAGTCCGCCGCTCTCGCGAGCGCAGCCGGGTCGCCCGGCTCGCCAGCCCTCGCCAGCGCCGGGACCGCGAGCCCGGTCGCGGCGAGCGACAGGACGTCGAAGTCCGGCGTCTCGTCGTCGATCCGGACCCGCGGCGCGGCCGCCGCGTCCGCGTCTCCCGGGGCCGAAGCGAGTCGCTCCGCCCACCCCCGGACGGGACCCAGCGCGACTCCCCGCGGATCGGAGACGTCCTCTAGGGCCGCGACGGCGTCGTCCGCGCGCTCCGCCGCCCCGGATCCGTCGCCGTCGCTCGCGCGGTGCGTCGCCGTCGCGGTCGCGGCCAGCCCCCGGAGCAGTCGCTCGGGAGTGCCGTCGCGGTCGACGTCGGCGGAGGGTCGCCCCTCCGCGTCCCAGACGTCCCGCGCCGCGCGGAACCTCCCCTCGTTGAACAGCGCGGCGCCCGCGGTGATCGCGACGGACGCGGACGGCCGCGCGTCTCGGTCCGGGCCGTCGTCGGGATCGGTCACGCCTCGCGGTCGGCGACGGCGACTGATAAATGCCGAGTTACGCGAACGCGACGTCCGAGTCGCCGCGACCGGAATCACGGCGGCGGCGTCGGGAGACGGAAACTCAAGGGAGGGCGGAACGTCGGCGGGAGCGAAACGTCAGCGGGGAGCGAAGCGCCGCCGCGGCCGGCGGATCAGACCTCGCCGACGCCGGCGTCGTCGTTCGGAAGACTCAGCGTCCGGTCGACCGCGCTCGGGTACCGCCGGCCGAGCGCCGCGCCGGCGACGGCGCCGCAGAGGGCCGCCAGCGCGACCGCGGCGGCGGCCGGGAACGAGAGGGCGACGACCGTCGCGGCCGGCAGCGCCGCGAAGGCGATCATCGCGCCGCGCGACGGGAGCGGTTCGGACGGGTGCGGGCCCGCGTTCGGGTCGGGGTAGTCGGGGTGGTCGGGACGGTCGGTGCGTCTGGACGGGGATCGGTCTGCGTTCATCGTCGGATCGTGGGTGCGGTGCGAGGCGTCCGCCTCGCGGGGTGTCGGTTCGGCCGCCTCTGCCCGCGCGCGGCGGGCCACTGACGGCGAAGCGGGGTCTCGGAGCGTTCGGGAGAAGACGGCGCTCGTCACGGCGGACGAGCGGGCTGTCCCCGCGTCGGGGTCACGCGGCGACGGCGCCGAGGAGAGCGGCGACCGGTCCGCGGGCCCGTTTCCGGACGCTCCGGCGGGGGGCGAACGTCGGGATGGGGCTGCGGACGGTCATGGGTTCGACCCGGCGGTGGGGGACCGACCGGGCGTACCTTCACCGAGTGACGGAACCGAGTTAATAGTTGCTCGTGTGTGGGAACCAATGTCTCGTTCGGCAGTCATCTGTCTCGTTCGGCGGTCACACGTCGCGCCGATTCGGTCGACCGGCGCGCCCACCAGTACACTAAGGGTGGACGGGGGCGTATCAACGGTGGACGTGTCCAGTAGCCTGCTGCCGGTGATCGCGGTGATACTCGTGTCGGGGCTCGCGGTCCAGCTGCTCGCTCACCGGCTCCGGGTGCCGAGCGTCATCTTCTACCTCGCGATCGGGGTGGTGTTGGGACCCGAGCTGCTGGGGCTGGTCACGCTGGAGACGTTCGGTGACGGACTGGAGATAATCGTCGGACTCAGCGTGGCGATCATCGTCTTCGAGGGGGCGTTCGCGCTCCGTATCGACCGGATCCGACGCGCGTCGACGGTGTCGCTCCGGCTGGTGACCGTCAGCGCCCTCGTGATGTTTCTCGGCACCGCGGCGGCGGTCCGCGCGTTCACGGACGGCACGTGGGAGATCGCGCTGCTGATCGGCGCGCTGCTGGTGGCGACCGGCCCGACCGTCATCACCCCGATCCTCAACGTGGTCCGGGTGCGGGACCACGTCGCGACCGCGCTGGAGACGGAGGGGATCGTCAACGACGTGACGGCCGCGATCGTCGCGGTCGTCATCTTCGAGACGCTGCTGCTCGACGACCTCGGCGTCCCTGCGACGGTGCTGTCCTTCCTCCAGCGGTTCGGCGTCGGCGTCGCCGCCGGGCTGCTCGCCACCGTCATTATCTACGCGCTGCTGGAGAGCGACCTCGTCCCCGAACGCGACGTGCAGGCCTCGCAGTTCCTCGTGTTGTCGGCCGCGATCGGGTCGTTCGCGGCCGCCGAGGCCGTCGCCGCGGAGGCGGGCATCGCGGCGGCGGCGACGAGCGGGATCCTCCTCGGGAACCTCGGGATCGACAACCGCGAGGAGATAGAGAAGTTCGCGGAAAACACCACCACGATCGTCTTGTCCTTCGTGTTCATCTCGCTGGCGGCGCTGATCGACGTCGAGGCGATCGCGGGGCTCGGCCTCGGCGTGGTCGCGCTCGTCGCCGTCATCATGCTCGTCCTCCGGCCGCTGGGGGCCTTCCTCGCGACCGTCGGCGTCGAGCGGTTCACCCGGCCCGAGCGGCTCTTCATCGCGAGCGTCGGGCCGCGGGGGATCATCCCGGCGAGCGTGGCGACGCTGTTCGCCATCGAACTGGAGCTGGCGGGCAGCGTCGCCGCCGGCGAACTGCTCGTCGGCACGGTGTTCGCGGTCATCTTCGCGACGGTCCTCGTCGAGGCGGGGCTCGCGCGGCAGATCGGTGAGTTCCTCGGAGTGTCACCAATGCGCACGATAATCATCGGCGGGGGTCGGGTCGGCCAGGCGCTCGCCACGCGACTGGAGAACAGGGGCGAGTACGTCGTCGTCGTCGAGTCGGACCCGGACGTCGCCCAGCGCGCGCGATCGGAGGGGTACACCGTCTACGAGGGGGACGGCAGCGACACGGAGGCGCTGCGCGGCGCCCGCATCGAGGACGCCAAGCGGTTCATCACGACGACGAGCGACGACGACATCAACCTCCTCGCGTGCCAGCTCGCGATCACTAAGTTCGACGTCGCCTCGGTGTACTCGCGGGTGAACGACCCGGACAACGTCGACGCCTTCGACAGCATCGGCGTCACCGGTATCGACGCCTCGACGGCGACCGCGGTCGCCATCGACGACGAGATCGAGCGGCCCGCGCTCACCCACTGGATGAACGAGCTCGGCGACAGCCACGACGTCCAGGAGGTCGAGGTGACCTCGGCGGAACTCGCGGGCAAGAGCATCCGCGACCTCAACGCGCGGATCCCCGACGGCACCTTCGTCGCGGTCGTGAGCCGCGACGGCGAGAACCACGTCCCCTCCGCGGACACCGTCCTCGAAATCGGCGACCACGTGACGTTCATCGGCGACACCGACGCGGTCCGCCGCGCGATGGAGCGCTTCCACCCGCACGATTAATAGGTGGATTGAGTCGTTCGTGTCGGCTACGAAGCGAGGGGATGGAAGGTTGTACTGACGGTCAGCCGTTTATAAATGACCGTTGCTGATTCAGTGATTCCCGCTCAATCTCCGACTGCCCGCTTATAAATAGTGAACCGAGGACCGGCGATGACGGCCGCCTGGGCCCCAGCCGGTCATTTATAAATAATTGACCGCGGATCGGCGGCGGACACCGCCAAAGCCCCAGCCGGGAGGGCGCCGTACGCTCGCTGTGCTCCTCGGTCGCTCACTCCGTTCGCTCCCTGCGGTGCTTGCGTCGCCTACGGCGCCCTCCCGGCTGCCCCTTTGAGTCCCGCCCGGCACAGCACCTCATACCTCCCCAGCCTCGTCGCTGGCACCCTCCGCTTCGCTCCGGGCGCCAACGACTCCCTCGCGCGTGCTCCTCGCGGCCGCCGGTAGCGGCCGCTCGGTGGCGCGCGCCGCCGCTCTTTAAATTATGAATGAACGTCCTGACGGAGATTTGAACTCGGAAAGACGGTCGGCCTCGCTTCGCTCGGCCGCTGCGACTTTCCTGCTCAAATCTCCGCGGAGTTTTCGGACACACGCACGGCTCGCTACGCTCGCCGTTTTGTGTGTCCGAAAACGTCCTGACGGAGATTTGAACTCCGGTCCCTGGCTCCGCAAGCCAAGAGGATAGTCCACTACCCTACCAGGACTCATCTCCACGTACCGCGGTAGAACTTAAGACGGTTACGGTCCGCGGGTCCCGTGCGTCCGGTCCGCACGCACGCGGTGCGGGACGAAGGTGGAGTAGACGAACGCGCACTCGCGGCGCGGGATGAACACCTTTTGTACCGACGGGCCCCATGCGCCTCTATGAGACGCCTTCGAGCCGCGACCGCGACCCGAACCGGTCGCTCCGCAGATCGGACGGGCGCCGGCGCGAGCCCGGACCGACGGCAACGCTTATGCGTGACCTCGCCGACCACGGAGGAACGAGTATGGGAGCCATAGAGGAGGTGTACGAGGACCTCGACACCGACGTCGAGTTCGAGGAGTTCGAGGCCGCCGTCGAGGACAAGGTCGAGCAGATGGGCGGGCTCGCGGACGAGGAGACCGCCGCGATGCTCATCGCGCACGAGCTGCGCGACGAGGAGGCGGACACCATCGCCGACATCGAACCGGGGATGAACGAGGTGAAGTTCCTCGGGAAGGTGACCGCCATCGGCGAGGTCAAGACCTTCGAGCGCGACGACGAGGAGGCCGACGAGGGCCGCGTGTGCAACGTCGACGTCGCGGACGCCTCCGGCTCCGTCCGGGTCGCGCTGTGGGACGACATGGCCGCGGCGGCCGAGGAGGAACTGGAGGTCGGGCAGGTGCTCCGCGTCATGGGCCGCCCGAAGGAGGGGTACAGCGGGCTCGAAGTGAGCGCGGACAAGGTCGAGCCGGACGAGGACGCCGAGGTCGACGTGCAGGTGCTCGACACCTACCGCGTCGAGGACCTCACGCTCGGCGCGTCCGACGTCGACCTCGTCGGGCAGGTGCTCGACACCGACTCGATCCGGACGTTCGACCGCGACGACGGCAGCGAGGGGCGCGTGGCGAACCTCACGGTCGGCGACGAAACGGGCCGCGTCCGCGTCACGCTGTGGGACGACAAGGCCGACCTCGCCGAGGAGTTCGAGGCGGGCGAGGTCGTCGAGGTCGGCGACGGCTACGTCCGCGAGCGCGACGGCGACTTAGAGCTCCACGTCGGCGACCGCGGCACGGTCGAACGCGTCGACGAGGACGTCGAGTACGTCCCGGAGACGACCGACGTCGCCGACCTGGAAATCGGCGAGACGGTCGATATCGGCGGCGGCGTCATCGAGACCGACCCGAAGCGGACGTTCGACCGCGACGACGGCAGCGAGGGGCAGGTCCGGAACGTCCGGATCAAAGACGAGACGGGCGAGATCCGCGTCGCGCTGTGGGGCGATAAGGCCGACCGCGAGATCGAACTGGCCGACCGCGTCGTCTTCACCGACGTCGAGATCCAGGACGGCTGGCAGGACGACTTGGAGGCGTCCGCGAACTGGCGGTCGACGGTCTCGGTCCTCGACGAGGGGAGCGACGCTGCGGCCGGCGTCGCTGGCGGGGCGTCCGGCTCCGGCTCCGCCGGGAGCGACGGGACCGCGGGAGACGGCGACCGCGGCGCGGACGAGACCGGTCTCGGCGCCTTCGCCGAGGACGGACAGAAGGCGGCCGCGGAGGCCGTCGCCGGCGAGGGCGGCGAGGACGAGGCGGGAAGCGCGAGCGGCGGCGCCGCGGCCGCGACGGCGGAGCGGGCGAGCGAGGACGTGGAGTTCACCGGGACCGTCGTCCAGACCGGCGACCCGGTCGTCCTCGACGACGGCCAGCGGACGAAGACGGTCGAGACCGACGCCAGCCTCCGGCTCGGCGAGGAGGTAACCGTCCGCGGGCCGGAGCGCGACGGGACCATCGACGCAGACGACGTGTTCTGAGGCGGACGCGTCTTCCGGCCCCGACGGTCCCCGTCCGGATCCGGCGGGGACGCGGGTAACGGAAAGCGTTATACGATACACGGACGCGACTGTGTGTATGAGTGTCGAGTTGCCGTTCGCGCCGGTCGACGGGATCATCCGGCGGAACGCGGGGGAACTCCGCGTCAGCGCGGACGCCGCCGAGGAGCTCGCGCGACGGATCCAGTCCCACGGCGCGGCGCTGGCCGTCGACGCGGCAGAGCGGGCGACCGCGGACGGCCGGAAGACGCTGATGGCCGCGGACTTCGGCGTCGAGCAGGTCGTCAGCCGGGAGGACCTCACGCTGCCGGTCGCGCCGATCGACCGGATCGCTCGGCTCCGGATCGACGACCGATACCGGGTCGGCGTCGACGCGCGGGTCGCGCTGGCCGATATTCTGGAGGACTACGCCGACAACGTCGCGAGCGCGGCCGCGACGCTGGCCCGCCACGCGGACCGGCGAACGGTACAGGCCGAGGATATCGAGACGTACTTCGCGTTGTTCGAGTAGATGCGGTTCGGCTACAGCGAGCGGTGTCTCGACCACGACACCGGCGAGCGACACCCGGAGAACCCGGACCGGCTCCGCGCGATCCGCCGCGGCCTCGCGAAGCGACACGGCGTCGAGTACGTCGAGGCGGACCCCGCCGAGAAGGCGGCGGTCACGGCGGTCCACGACCCGGACTACGTCGACGAACTGGAGTCGTTCGTCGCGGACGGCGGCGGGAGCTGGGACCCCGACACCGTCGCCAGCGACGGGACGTGGGACGCCGCGCTCAGCTCCGCCGGACTCGCCCAGTGGGCCGCCCGCGAGGCGCTCGACGGGTCGACCGGCCGACGGACGCCGTTCGCGATCGGCCGCCCGCCGGGCCACCACGCCGTCACCGACGACGCGATGGGGTTCTGCTTCTTCAACAACGCCGCGGTCGCGGCCCAGACCGCGCTCGACGAGGACCTCGCGGACCGCGTCGCGATCTTCGACTGGGACGTCCACCACGGGAACGGCACGCAGGACATCTTCTACGACCGCGGCGACGTGTTCTACGCGTCGATCCACGAGGACGGGCTGTACCCGGACACGGGCGACCTCGACGAGACCGGCGAGGGGGACGGCGAGGGGACCACCGCGAACCTCCCGCTGGCGGCCGGCGCCGGCGACGCCGACTACCTGTACGCGGTCGACGAGGGGATCGCGCCCGCCGTCGACCGGTTCGACCCCGACCTGCTGATCGTCTCGGCCGGGTTCGACGCGCACCGCCACGATCCAATCTCGCGGATGCGCGTCTCCTCGGAGGGGTACGCGCTGTTGACCGACCGGATCCGGACGCTCGCCGACGACGTCGGCGCCGCCGACGCGTACGTGCTGGAGGGCGGCTACGGTCTCGACACGCTCGCCGAGGGGGTCTCCATGGTCCACGAGACGTACGACGGGCGGACGCCCGTCGACACCGACGAGGAGCCGGACGAGAAGACGGAAACGCTCGTCGACGACCTCCGGGCGGCACTGGGGCTGTAGCTCGGGATCGGAACCGCCGCCGGACGCGCTCGTCGCTAGCGCTCCTCGTTCGTTGTTGCGGCAGCAGAAGCGCCCGGAGCGGGATTTGTACCTCAGTCTTTCCGCTCGCTTTTCGAGGCGCTCACTTCGCTCGCGCCTCGCACCGCTCGCTCCACTCCCTGGTTCAAATCCCTTCAGTCTGCGTTCGTCGACGCCGGACTCGCTCGTCG
Source organism: Halorubrum sp. SD41 (assembly GCF_058630335.1). Taxonomy (NCBI): domain Archaea; kingdom Methanobacteriati; phylum Methanobacteriota; class Halobacteria; order Halobacteriales; family Haloferacaceae; genus Halorubrum; species Halorubrum sp. SD41. The sequence continues at coordinate 73,851 of NZ_JBZVGZ010000007.1, read as the reverse complement.
CTGGCGCTCCTCGCTCGTAGTCGGCGTCGACAGGAACGCCCGGAGCGGGATTTGAACCCGCGTCACGACCGTGACAGGGTCGTATGATGGGCCACTACACCATCCGGGCAAACAGCGACAGCGCCCCGAAAGAGGGGACGCCCGGAGCGGGATTTGAACCCGCGTCACGACCGTGACAGGGTCGTATGATGGGCCACTACACCATCCGGGCTTGTCGCATCAGTTCGTATCCCTGTCTGGCAAATAAGGCTTGTCATCCCTGACGGGAGTGCGGGTCGGTGACAGGGAATCGGGACGTCCGAGCCGGGACGCCGAGGGGCGCGGTCGGGGCCGCGGCCGGTATCCTTTTGTGTCGACCTCGCGTGCGTGAGAGTGTCGAACGCCCTCGGTCCGTGAGCCGCGCGCGGCAGCGCTTGGTAACTCTTATGCCGCTGGCGTATATACGTACCTGTAGTATCTCGTGATAGCTTCTCCCCACCACCAGCACCCATGGTAGACGTAAGCCAACACGAACTCGTCCCGGACCACGTTCTCCTCGACGACCCCGAGGAGGTCGAGGAGGTCCTGGCGGAGTACGACGTGAAGAAAACGAACTTACCGAAGATCAAACGCACGGATCCCGCGCTCCCCGACGAAGCCGAGGTCGGCGACGTGGTGAAGATCGTTCGCGACTCCCGCACGACCGACGAGGCGGTCGTGTACCGACTGGTCGTCTCATGAACAGGCAAGATCGACGCGTGGTTTCACGCGAGTACTTCTCGGACGAACGGCTCGCAGAACACCACTTCCGCTCGTTCAACAACTTCCTGGACCGCGGCATGCAGGAAGTGGTCGACGAGAAGGAGACGATCGAGACGGACATCGGCGACAAGGAGGGCCAGGAGCCCGTCTACGTCGAGCTCGGCGACGTGCGGATGGTCACCCCGCGCGTCCGCGAGGCCGACGGCTCCGAGGAGCTGCTCTACCCCCAGGAGGCGCGGCTCCGCAACATCACCTACTCGGCGCCCGTGTTCATGGAGATGTCCATCGTGCGCGGCGGCGAGGACGAGCCCGAGGAGGTCGTCGACACGACCGAGACCAAGGTCGGCCGGATGCCGATCATGGTCGGCTCGAACAAGTGTAACATGGCGGGCTTCTCCGACGAGGAGCTCATCGACATCGGCGAGGACCCCGTCGACCCCGGCGGCTACTTCATCGTCAACGGCTCCGAGCGCGTGCTGATGACCTCGGAGGACCTGGCGCCGAACAAGATCCTCGCGGAGTACGACTCGAAGTACGGCGACGAGATCCAGGTCGCCAAGACGTTCTCCCAGCGCCGCGGCTACCGCGCGCTGGTCCTCTGCGAGCGCAACCGCGAGGGGCTGCTCGAAGTGTCGTTCCCCTCCGTCTCCGGCTCCATCGACTTCGTGACGCTCGTCCGGGCGCTCGGACTCGAATCCGACGAGGAGATCGTCCACCGCGTCTCGGACGACCCCGAGATCGTGAAGTTCATGCTGGAGAATCTGGAGGAGGCCGACGTCCAGACGACCGAGGAGGCCATCGAGACCCTCGGCGAGCGCGTCGCGAGCGGCCAGGGGAAGAACTACCAGCTCAAGCGGGCGAACTACGTCATCGACCGCTACCTCCTCCCGCACCTCCACGAGGAGGGCGTCGACGAGGAGGACGTCCGCATCAACAAGGCGTACTACCTCTGCCGGATGGCCGAGGCGTGCTTCGAACTCGCCTTGGACCGCCGGGAGGCTGACGACAAGGACCACTACGCGAACAAGCGCCTGAAGGTCTCCGGCGACCTGATGCGCGACCTGTTCCGGACCGCCCTGAACAAGCTGGCGCGCGACGTGAAGTACCAGCTCGAACGCGCCAACATGCGGAACCGGCAGCTCACCGTCAACACGGTCGTCCGGTCCGACGTGCTGACCGAGCGGCTCGAACACCCGATCGCGACCGGCAACTGGGTGGGCGGCCGCTCGGGCGTCTCCCAGCTCGTCGACCGGACGGACTACATGGGCGTGCTCTCGCACCTCCGGCGCCTGCGCTCGCCGCTGTCGCGGTCGCAGCCGCACTTCGAGGCGCGGGACCTCCACGCGACCCAGTGGGGTCGCATCTGCCCCTCCGAGACGCCGGAGGGGCCGAACTGCGGGCTCGTGAAGAACTTCGCGCAGGCGATGGAGCTGTCGCAGACGGTCGAGGACGAACAGGGACTCAAACGAGAACTGGCGTCGATGGGTGTCGAGGGGATCCCCGGCATCGAGGGCGTCGAACGACAGACGGCGGACGACTAACATGGCACAAGCAGAACGCGAAGCGAAGGTGTACGTCAACGGGAGCCTCGTGGGCACCCACGAGAACCCCCAGGAGCTCGCGGAACAGATCCGCGAGGCGCGCCGCCGCGGCGACGTCTCGGAGATGGTGAACGTCTCGGTGAAAGACCGGACCCGCGAGGTCATCGTCAACGCCGACGCGGGGCGGGCGCGGCGTCCGCTCATCGTCGTCGAGAACGGCGAGCCGCTCCTCGGCGACGAGGAGATCGAGGCGCTCGAACGCGGCGACGTCGAGTTCGAGGACCTCGTCGAGCGCGGCTACGTCGAGTTCATCGACGCGGAGGAGGAGGAGGACATCCTCGTCGCCGTCGACGAGGAGGACGTGACCGAGGACCACACGCACCTCGAGATCGACCCGCAGCTCGTCTTCGGCATCGGCGCGGGGATGATCCCCTACCCCGAGCACAACGCCTCGCCCCGCATTACGATGGGCGCGGGGATGATGAAGCAGTCGCTCGGGCTCCCCTCGGCGAACTACCGCATCCGGCCGGACACGCGCCAGCACCTCCTCCACTACCCGCAGCTGGCGATGGTGAAGACGCAGACCTCCGACCAGATCAGCTTCGACAAGCGGCCGGCGGCGCAGAACTTCGTCGTCGCCGTGATGTCCTACGAGGGGTTCAACATCGAGGACGCGCTGGTGATGAACCAGGGTTCCGTCGACCGCGCGCTCACCCGCTCGCACTTCTTCCGGACGTACGAGGGCGAGGAGCGCCGCTACCCCGGCGGTCAGGAGGACCGCTTCGAGATCCCAGAACAGGACGTGCGCGGCGCCCGCGGCGAGGACGCGTACACCCACCTCGACGAGGACGGCCTCGTCAACCCCGAGACGAAGGTGGACGAGTCCTCGGTCCTGCTCGGCAAGACCAGCCCGCCGCGCTTCCTCGAAGAGCCCGACGACATGGGCGGGCTCTCCCCGCAGAAGCGCCGCGAGACCTCGGTGACGATGCGCTCGGGCGAGTCGGGCGTCGTCGACACGGTGACGCTGATGGAGGGCGAGGACGGCTCCAAGCTCTCGAAGGTGAAGGTGCGCGACCAGCGCGTCCCCGAGCTGGGCGACAAGTTCGCGTCCCGACACGGACAGAAGGGCGTCGTGGGCCACCTCGCGCCCCAGGAGGACATGCCCTTCACCGAGGAGGGGGTCGTTCCCGACCTCGTGATGAACCCGCACGCGCTGCCGTCGCGGATGACGGTCGGCCACGTGCTGGAGATGCTCGGCGGCAAGGTCGGCTCGCTCCGCGGCTCCCGGGTCGACGGCACGCCGTTCCAGGGCGAAGACGAGGAGGAGCTCCGCGAGCAGTTAGAGGAGCACGGGTTCAAGTCCTCCGGCAAGGAAGTGATGTACTCCGGCGTCACCGGCGAGAAGATCGACGCCGAGATCTTCGTCGGGACGATCTTCTACCACAAGCTGTACCACATGGTGTCGAACAAGCTCCACGCCCGCTCGCGCGGGCCGGTCCAGGTGCTCACGCGCCAGCCGACCGAGGGGCGGGCCCGCGAGGGCGGCCTGCGCGTCGGGGAGATGGAGCGCGACACGATCATCGGCCACGGCGCGTCGATGGTGCTCAACGAGCGACTGCTGGAGTCCTCGGACGCCGAGACGGTCCACGTCTCCGCCGAGACCGGGCTCGTCGCCGTCGAGGACCGCGAGCAGCGCCGCGTGTACGACCCGGTGACGGGCGACGAGGACGACATCCACGAGCTGGAGGTCAGCTACGCGTTCAAGCTGCTGCTCGACGAGATGATCGCTCTCGGCATCCGACCGAAACTCGAACTGGAGGACGCGATTTAGATGTCAATGCAAACACCGAAAGTGCTCGGCGGGATCGACTTCGGCCTCATGGACCCGGAGACGTACCGGGACATGTCCGCGACGAAGGTGATCACGGCCGACACGTACGACGACGACGGCTATCCGATCGACATGGGGCTGATGGACCCGCGGCTGGGCGTCATCGACCCCGGCCTGGAGTGTCGAACCTGCGGCTCCCACTCCGGCTCCTGTAACGGCCACTTCGGCCACATCGAGCTGGCCGCCCCGGTCATCCACGTGGGCTTCACGAAGCTCATCCGGCGGCTGCTCCGCTCGACGTGCCGAGAGTGCGGTCGGCTCGCCTTAGACGAGGCGCAGCGCGACGAGTTCCGCGACCGCTACGAGCGGGCGAAGGAGCTCGGCGACGACGAGCACGACGTGTTGAAGGCCGCCGTCCGGCAGGCCCGAAAGGCGTCGACCTGCCCCTTCTGCGGCGAGCCGCAGGCGGACATCAAACACGAGAAGCCGACCACCTACTACGAGGTCCAGGACGTGCTCTCGGGCGACTACTCCGAGCGCATCGCGGCCGCGATGCAGCCCGACGAGGAAGAGGACGACCCGGGCACCTCGCCGCAGGAACTCGCCGACGAGACTGACATCGCCGTCGACCGGATCAACGAGATCATGGCCGGCGAGTTCCGCCCGCGCAAGGAGGACCGCCGCGCCATCGAGACGGCGCTGGACGTCGACCTCACCGAGGAGGACATGAACAAGCTGATGCCCTCGGACATCCGCGACTGGTTCGAGGACATCCCGGACGAGGACCTCGAGGTCCTCGGCATCGACGCCGAGCACTCCCGCCCGGAGTGGATGATCCTGACGGTGCTGCCGGTGCCGCCGGTCACCACCCGCCCCTCCATCACGCTCGACAACGGCCAGCGCTCCGAGGACGACCTCACGCACAAGCTGGTCGACATCATCCGGATCAACCAGCGGTTCATGGAGAACCGCGAGGCCGGCGCCCCGCAGCTGATCATCGAGGACCTCTGGGAGCTGTTACAGTACCACGTCACCACGTTCGTCGACAACGAGATCAGCGGGACGCCGCCGGCGCGACACCGCTCCGGCCGCCCCCTCAAGACGCTCAGCCAGCGGCTGAAGGGGAAGGAGGGCCGCTTCCGCGGCTCGCTTTCGGGCAAGCGCGTCAACTTCTCGGCCCGTACCGTCATCTCGCCCGACCCGACGCTCTCGCTGAACGAGGTCGGCGTCCCGGACCGCGTCGCCAAGGAGATGACCCAGACGCTCAACGTCACCGAGCGCAACGTCGAGGAGGCGCGGCAGTACGTCCGGAACGGGCCCGAGGCCCACCCGGGCGCCAACTACGTGCGCCGCCCCGACGGCCGCCGGCTGAAGGTGACCGAGAAGAACTGCGAGGAGCTCGCCGAGAAGGTCGAGGCCGATTGGGAGGTGAACCGCCACCTCGTGGACGGCGACATCGTGATCTTCAACCGGCAGCCCTCGCTGCACCGGATGTCCATCATGGCCCACGAGGTCGTGGTGATGCCGTACAAGACGTTCCGGCTCAACACCGTCGTCTGTCCGCCGTACAACGCCGACTTCGACGGCGACGAGATGAACATGCACGCGCTGCAAAACGAGGAGGCCCGCGCCGAGGCGCGCGTCCTCATGCGCGTCCAAGAGCAGATCCTCTCGCCGCGGTTCGGCGGGAACATCATCGGCGCCATTCAGGACCACATCTCCGGCACCTACCTGCTCACCCACTCGAACCCCGAGTTCACGGAGACGCAGGCGCTGGACCTGCTGCGCGCCACCCGAGTCGACGAGTTGCCCGAGGCCGACGGCGTCGGCGACGACGGCCGCGAGTTCTGGACCGGCCGGACGCTGTTCTCGGAACTGCTCCCGGACGATCTGGACCTCTCCTTTACCTCCTCGGCCGGCGACAGCGTCGTCATCGAGGACGGTCAGCTGATCGAGGGGACCATCGACGAGGACGCGGTCGGCGCGTTCGGCGGCGAGGTCGTCGACACGCTCACGAAGGAGTACGGCGAGACGCGCGCCCGCGTGTTCATCAACGAGATCGCGTCGCTGGCGATGCGCGCGATCATGAACTTCGGGTTCTCGATCGGGATCGACGACGAGTCGATCCCGCCGGAGGCCGAAGAGCAGGTCGACGACGCTATCGAGAGCGCCTACGACCGCGTCCAGGAGCTCATCGAGACGTACGAGGCCGGCGAGCTGGAGTCGCTGCCCGGCCGCGGCGTCGACGAGACGCTGGAGATGAAGATCATGCAGACGCTCGGGAAGGCCCGCGACTCGGCGGGTGAGATCGCCGACCAGCACTTCGACGACGACAACCCGGCGGTCGTGATGGCCCGCTCCGGCGCCCGCGGCTCGATGCTGAACCTGACGCAGATGGCCGGCTCCGTCGGCCAGCAGGCGGTCCGCGGCGAGCGGATCAACCGCGGCTACGAGGACCGGACGCTCTCGCACTACCGGCCGAACGACCTCTCTTCGGAGGCGCACGGCTTCGTGGAGAACTCCTACCGCGGCGGGCTCACGCCCCAGGAGTTCTTCTTCCACGCGATGGGCGGCCGCGAGGGGCTCGTCGACACGGCGGTCCGGACCTCCAAGTCCGGCTACCTCCAGCGGCGGCTCATCAACGCGCTCTCCGAGCTGGAGGCGCAGTACGACGGGACGGTCCGGGACACCTCGGGCCGGATCGTCCAGTTCGAGTTCGGCGAGGACGGCACCTCGCCGGTGAAGGTCTCCTCCGGCGAGGAGGACGGCATCGACGTCGACGGCATCGTCGACCGCGTGGTCGACGCCGAGTTCGCCTCCGACGAGGAGAAGGAGCGGTTCCTCGGCGAGCGCGAGCCGCCGACGAACCTCTCGGAGCACGCCGGGCCGGGACTCAACAAGGCCGGCGGGCCGGGGGTGGAGTCCGATGACTGAGCACGACCACGTCACCGACGACATGGAGGCGGTCGTGGAGGCGACCGAGCTCCCGCGCCGGCTCAAGTCGAAGGTGTACGACGCCATCGACCGGAAGGCCGAGGAGGCCGGCGAGGTCACCATCGAACAGGCGACCGACATCGTCGACGGCGTCGTGAACCGCTACGAGCAGACGCGGGTTGATCCCTTGGACCCTGTGGGCACTGTTTCTGCCCAATCGATCGGTGAACCGGGTACTCAGATGACAATGAATACTTTTCACTACGCTGGCGTCGCAGAAATCGACGTTACGCAGGGGCTCCCTCGGCTCATCGAGCTGGTGGACGCCCGGAAGACGCCGGACACGCCGATGATGACGGTCCACCTCGACGGGGAGTACGCGACCGACCGGGAGAAGGCCCACGAGGTCGTCTGGTCGATCGAGGCGACGCGCATCCTCGCGCTCGGCGACGTGTCGACGAACGTCGCGGACATGCTGGTCCGGATCGACCTGAACGACGACACCCTGCTCGAGCGGTGGCCCACCCACTCCGACCCGACGGAGGTCGCGGAGATCATCGCCGAGACGATCGAGGACTCGCTGGGCGTCGACGCCCGGCAGGCCGGCACCGTCATCGAGTTCGGTCCCAACGAGCCGAGCTACCGCGAGCTGCTCCAGCTCGTCGAGCGGCTCCGGGAGATCGTGTTCAAGGGGATCGAGGAGATCGAGCGCGTCGTCATCCGCAAAGAGGAGATCGACGGCGACGAGGAGTTCGTCCTCTACACCGAGGGGTCGGCGTTCGGCGACGCCCTCGACATCGAGGGCGTCGACGCCTCGCGGACGACGTGTAACAACATCCACGAGATCTACCGCAACCTCGGGGTCGAAGCGGCCCGCGAGACGATCATCGACGAGACGAAGAACACGCTCGAAGAGCAGGGGCTCGACGACGTGAACGTCCGGCACCTCATGCTCGTCGCCGACATCATGACGAACAACGGCGAGATCGAGTCGATCGGCCGGCACGGCATCTCCGGCAACAAGGACTCGGTGCTTGCGCGCGCGGCGTTCGAGGTGACGGTCAACCACCTGCTCGACGCCGCGATCCACGGCGAGTACGACGACCTCGACGGCGTCATCGAGAACGTCATCGCCGGCAAGCCCATCTCGATGGGGACCGGCGACGTCGACCTCCGGATGGGGTCGCGCGTCGTGAGCGACGACTAATGCGCGTCGAGCTCTCCGACGAGGCGCGGCGCTACATCGGTCGGTTCGACGAGCTGACCGGCGTCACGCCGACCGACTGCCTCGTGGAGGGCGACCGGCTCGTGTTCGTGGTGCCCGCCGGCGAGATGGCGGCCGCGATCGGCCAGGGCGGCGAGACCGTCGCGGAGGCCGAACGGCGGCTCGACAAGTCGATCGAACTGGTCGAGGACGCCGACACGGCCGAGGCATTCGTCGCGAGCGCGCTCGCGCCGGCGGCCGTCAACGCCGTCACCATCTCCGAGCAGAACGACCGCGTGGCGTACGTCGAGGTCGAGGAGGCGGACCGCGGCGTCGCCATCGGTGCGGACGGCGACAACATCGAGACCGCCCGCCGGCTCGCGGAGCGCCACTACGACGTCGACGACGTCCAACTGACCTGAGGCCGAACCCGCGCCCTTTTGCCCGCCGGCCCGCTTGTCGACCCATGAACCGCAGACGCCTCCTCGCCGGTCTCGGAACCGTCACCGCGGTCGGACTCGCCGGCTGTTCCGGCGACGGCGGCAACGAAAGCGACGGCGGCGACACCGCCGATCGCCCGTTCCCCGACGCCGCGTGGCGCGACGGCGAGGGGCTCGACGTCGAGACGCTGGCGGAGCGACACGCCGACGCGCTCGTCGACGCCGGGGGCGCTACGCTGTTCTCGACGGCGGCGACGAGTCACGCCGGCGAAGCGGAACCGAGCCCGTGGCTCCCCTCCCAGGAGTACGAGGCCGCGTACGACCTCGAAAACGGACGCCAGCACGTGCGACAGGCGGTGACCGAGACCGACGAGCCGGACGTCTCGGAGCTGTACGTCGCCGACGGGATGGCCTTCATCCGCCGTCGGACCGGCGACGGGACGCGGTACGCCCGTCGAGCGGTCGACCGGTCGTCTGGCGAGCTCGAGTCGGCGATGCGCTCGGAGATGGTGACCGGGATCCGCGTCGAGAGCGAGACCGCGAGCGGCGAGACGGAGTACGAGGGGCTGAACCTGTGGAACCCCGCGAGCGACGGGGCGGGCGAGGTGCGCGGCGAGGAGACCGCGCAGTTTGTCGCCGACGCCTTCGAGGGCGACCGAAATATCCCCGAGACCGTCGAGACGGCGTCGGCGACGGTTCACGTGTACGACTCCGGCGTCGTGCCGCGGCTCGAACAGTCGTGGGCGGGCGAACACGACGGCGGGGAGGCGACTGTCGACGTCGACATCGACTACCGCGACCTCGGCGCGACGGTGTCGGAGCCGGAGTGGGTCGAGACGGCGCGCGAGGAGACGAGCTCCTGACTCTCGGAGCGCGGCCCGGATCGTTTCCGGACGAAACGACGGGCGCTCTCGCCGGCTTACCGGCTCAGCGGGAGCGAACGCCCGTCGTTTTCGGCCGAACTGATTCGTGAAACACCCTCAGATCCGTCGAGAGGGACCGCTCGGGGGATCTGAGGGCGTTTCGCGGCGGAGAAAGACGACGCTTAAGTAGCTCCGTTCGGAAGTAGGCGTACGATGGCGAACGGCAAGTACGCGGCCCGTAAGCTCAAAAAGGACCGGCAGAAGCGCCGCTGGTCCGACTCCGAGTACGCTCGGCGCGAGCGCGGGCTCAAGACGAAGTCCGACCCCCTGGAAGGTGCCCCGCAGGCGCGCGGCATCGTCCTCGAGAAGGTCGGCATCGAGGCAAAGCAGCCGAACTCGGCGATCCGAAAGTGCGTTCGGGTTCAGCTCATCAAAAACGGGAAGCAGGTCACCGCGTTCTGTCCCGGTGACGGCGCGATCTCCTTCATCGACGAGCACGACGAGGTCACCATCGCCGGGATCGGCGGTGCGAAGGGCCGCGCGATGGGCGACCTCTCCGGCGTCAACTACAAGGTCGAGAAGGTCAACGGCGTGTCGATGATCGAACTGGTTCGCGGCAACGCGGAGAAGCCGGTCAGATGAGCGGCGAAGAGACCGAGGCGCCGTCCGAGGAGGACGTCGCCGCCGACGAGCCGGACCCGGAGGCGCCCGCCTCCAGCGAGGCCGCCAACGAGAACGCCAAGCTGTTCGGCGTCTGGGACGTCACCGAGATCGCCTACGAGGACCCCTCGACGAAGCGCTACATGACCGTGACGCCCATCGCGCACACCATGGGCCGCCACGCGTCGAAACAGTTCAAGAAAAGCGAGATCTCCTTAGTCGAGCGGCTGATCAACCGCCTGATGCAGACCGACGAGAACACGGGGAAGAAGCAGCAGGCGACGCGGATCGTCCGCGACGCCTTCGACATCGTCCACGATCGGACCGAGGAGAACCCGGTTCAGGTCCTCGTGACGGCCGTCGAGAACGCCGCGCCCCGCGAGGAGACCGTCCGCCTGAAGTACGGCGGCATCTCCGTCCCGAAGGCGGTCGACGTCGCGCCCCAGCGCCGCGTCGACCAAGCGCTGCTTTTCATCTCCGACGCCGTCGCCAGCGCGACGTACAAGTCGACGACCGCCGCCGCCGAGGCGCTCGCGAACGAGCTCGTCGCCGCCGCCGACTACGACGTCGAGGGCTCCTACTCCATCTCGCAGAAGGAGGAGCGCGAACGCGTCGCCGCCGCGGCCCGCTAACGCCGGTTCAGCGTTCGGACCGACCGGTCGCGTTTTCGCGGTTTTCCGTTTCGACTCCAAGCGCGGAGCGGTAGCGCTGTTCGGCGTTGAGGTGTGTGGATCGGACTGGAAGACCCTCGATTGATAGCGGGAGTGAGTGTAGTACGTTGCTCAGTGTGATGGCGTAGTTGTTTATAAGGAGAATCGCGGTGTCATTGTCGGCTGTTTATAAATGACTGACGCTGCTGGGATGACGACCGCCAAAGCCCCAGTCGCGAGGCGGGCGCACGCTCGCTGCGCTCCTCGCTCAGTCGCTGGCGCTCCTTCGCTGCGGTGCTTCCGTCGCCTGCGGCCGCCTCGCGACTGCCCCTTTGAGTCCCACCCGCACCGCACAGCGACCGCACCTCACGCCTCCCCAACCTCGTCAGTCGCCTCCGCTTCGCTCCGGCGACTGACTCCCTCGCGGGCTGGCTCGCGGCCGCCGATGGCGGCCGCTCGCAGGCGCGCCACCGCATTCTCTTTTTATAAGCGCTTGTCGCCGTCGCTCACGGCTATTTAAATACTGTCTCGTCGCCACCGATCTGCGATACTCACTCCCGCTCTCGTTCACGTCGATATCGACGAGGCGCCGCCGATGCGCACGGCCGCCGCTACGAGCACGGACGCGTCGAAAAAATCGGGAAACCGGACCGTCGAGTCTCGCGTGACAGCGCGCTCAGTCGTCGGCCGGCGCCGCGCCGGAGCCGCCGTCGGCGTGCTGCTGTTTGACCCACGAGAGCTTGCCGCCGGCCGCGAGGATGTCGCGCTCGCGCTCGGAGGCGTCGAGGTCGGCGGTGAACTCCCACTCGCCGTTGACGCTCACGGTGAACTCCTCCTGCCCGGAGCGGACGCCCGCGGGCACGTCGTCGACGATCTCGAGGTCGTCGCCCTGGTCGATCTTCTCGTACGTCTCCTCGTCGATCGCCAGCGGGACGATCCCGAAGTTGAAGAGGTTCGCCTTGTGGATGCGGGCGAAGCTCTGGGCGAAGACGGCCTCGATGCCGAGGTACATCGGACAGAGCGCGGCGTGTTCGCGCGAGGAGCCCTGGCCGTAGTTCTCGCCGGCCACGAGGACGCCGCCGTCGGCGGCGAGCGCGCGCTCGGCGAACGTGTCGTCGACGCGCGAGAGCGTGAACTCGGAGAGCTTCTCGATGTTCGAGCGGAACTTGAGGATGTCCGCCGTCGCCGGGATGATGTGGTCGGTGGTGATGTTGTCCTCCATCTTGAGGAGGGCCTCACCGCCGTCCACGTCGATGTCGTCTTTCAGCGGCACGTCGCCGATGTTCGGGCCCTTGACGAGGCCGTCGTCGATCGCCTCGTCGGGCGAGATGATGTCCGAGTCGTCCTCGCCCATGCCGGGGCCGTACTTCGTCCCCATCTCCAGGCCGGGCGCCTCGAGGTCGCCGAGCTCGTCCGCGAGGTCGCGCGGGTCGACGATCTCGCCGGTGATGGCCGCCGCGGTGGCGACCTCGGGCGAACAGAGGAAGACGGAGTCGTCCTCGATGCCGGAGCGACCCTCGAAGTTCCGGTTGAAGGTGCGCAGCGAGACGGAGTCGGAGGCGGGCACGTGACCGATGCCGATGCACGCGCCGCAGGTCGCCTCGGAGAAGTTGACGCCGGCCGCCATCATCTCCGCGGTCCAGCCCTCGCGGGCCAGCATCTCGGAGGCCTGCTTCGAGCCGGGCGCGACGATCATCTCGGTCTGCTTGGCGACCTCGCGGTCCTCCAGCATCTTCGCGCTGGGGAGGATGTCCTCGTAGGCGCCGTTGGTACAGGAGCCGACGATGACCTGCTCGACGTCGGTGCCCTCGTACTCGCTGACGGGGGCGACGTTGTCGGGCATCGAGGGCGCGGCCACGAGCGGTTCGAGCTCGTTTAAGTCGACCTCGATCGTCTCGGCGTACTCCGCGTCGTCGTCGGGCTGGAGGTCGACGTACTCCTCCTCGCGGTCCTGGCGCGCGAGCCAGTCCTTCGTCTTCTCGTCGGTCGCGAAGATCGAGGAGGTGGCGCCGAGCTCGGTGCCGAGGTTCGTGATCGTGGTGCGCTCGGGGATCGTGAGCTTCTCGGCGCCGGGGCCGGTGTACTCGAAGATCTTGCCGACGCCGCCCTTGACGGTCAGCTCGCCGAGCAGGTGGAGCGCGACGTCCTTCGCGGTCGCCCACTCGGGCAGCTCCCCTTCGAGGTGGACGTTGACGACCTCCGGCATCTCGACGTAGTAGGGGCCGCCGCCCATCGCGACGGCGATGTCGAGGCCGCCCGCGCCGATCGCGAGCTGGCCGAGCCCGCCGGGGGTCGGCGTGTGCGAGTCGGAGCCGAGCAGCGTCTTGCCGGGCGCCGCGAAGTTCTCCTTGTGGACCTGGTGGCAGATACCGTTGCCGGGCCGGGAGAAGTAGGCGCCGTACGTGCCCGCCGCGGAGCGGAGGAAGCGGTGGTCGTCGGTGTTCTTGAAGTCGAACTGGTACGTCTGGTGGTCGCAGTACTGCGCGGCCAGCTCCGTCTGGACCTCGTCCAAGTCGAGCGCCTCGAACTGCAGCCACACCATCGTCCCCGTCGTGTCCTGCGTCAGCACCTGGTCGATCTCGATGCCGATCTCCTCGCCGGGCGTCAGCTCGCCCTCGACGAGATGGTCATCGAGGATCTTCTCCGTAATCGTCTGTCCCATATCACGCGAAGATGGCCGTCCCGTGGATATAAAACCCGCGAGTTTCCCGAAGATCGACCGTGTTAGATCCCGCGATGCGGCAACGCTCGCTGTGATCCCCGCGTGATACCACGCACCGTGAAATACGTAGCCGTCCAGTGTATTTTAGGACATTAAACGCCTGAAACGGCCAAAATCGGGCCTCTCAGCGGTCACGGCGAAACCCGCCGATTCGACCGGTCTCGTCGCGCGCCGCGGACGACACCGTTTTGCCTCGCCCGCGGTTCCGGACGCGCATGTACGACTCGGGAGCCGCGGTCGCGGCGGCGCTGGAGGCGGCCGGCGCCGACCTCGACGAGGAGCAGCGACAGCCGAACGGCGTCGACCTCACCGTCGACGCGGTGTTCGCACAGACCGAACCGGGCCGGCTCGGGCGCGACGGGAAGCGCGTGGGCGAGCGGCGGGAGCTGGAGCCCCGGGGCGACTGCTACCGGCTCGAACGCGGGAGCTACGTCGTCCGCTACGGCGAGCCGGTGCGGATCCCGGAAGAGCGGATCGGGTTCGTCCTCCCGCGCTCGACGCTGCTGCGGAACGCCTGTACCCTCGACACCGCGGTGTGGGACGCGGGCTACGAGGGCGTCGGCGAGGGACGCCTCGACGTCGGCCACCCGATCGAGATCGAGCCGGGCGCGCGGATCGCGCAGCTCGTCTTCGCCGAGGCCGACCACGAGGGGACGTACGAGGGCGACTACCAGAAAGAGAACCTCTGAGCGGCGGTGCGGGCCGGCCGCGCTCGGGAGAGCGATCGAGGGGCGGCGGGCCGCCTACGCCCCGTCCCAGTCGCCGCCGACGCGGTCGACCCCCATCATGTCCTCGCCGGCGTGCTCGGTGAAGACGACCTTACAGTTCGGCTCGGGGACGCCGAACGCCTCGACCGCCCGCTCCATCACCGCCAGCGCGAACGCGCGCTTGTACTCGAAGGGCCGGCCCTCGCGGATCTCGGCGTCCAAGAAGAGGAGCGGTCCCTCGACCGCCCGCCCGATCGCCATCGCGGACGGCTCGTGTTCCGCGATCGTCACCGCGACGTGGCCCGCGCTCGTCTCCATCTCCTCGGTGTACCGGTCGGTGACGAACGCGACGAACGCCTCGCGCTCGGCGGACGACAGCGACAGCGTCGTCGCGAACTGTAAGAGCGGCATACCCGTGGCTCGAACGGGAGCGACTTCGCACTGTCGGCCTAGAGTAGTCGGTTACCGGCGGCTGCGCGAGCGAATCGCTCCGCGCGTAAAGGAACGAACGGCACGCCCGTGCCGGGAAAAGATGGCACGAGCGTGTCGTTCTGTAGGTCCCCGCTGACGCTTCGGCCCTCCAAGCGAAGCGTCACCTGAAACAAGCGGTGGTAGACACTTAAGCGTGCCGGGGGCGGCAGCGTTGTCGTATTAGTTAGCGGCAACGCGTTCACAACAGCTCGCTCACACGAGCCGCGAAACCACGCGAAGGCGTCCGGTCGGATCGGACTCCGAGCGGTCTCCGCGCGCTACTGCCGGGCGGGGTGGTCCCCGCGGAGCCCCGTCTGCCCCTCGCCGAGGAGCCGCTCGCGGAGCGTCTCGCCCGGGGGCTCGGCGTCGGCCGGGGGGACCAGTCCGCGCTCGCGAAGCTCCGGGACGACGAGGTCGACGAAGTCGACGAGCGAGTCGGGGCGGACGACCTCCTTGACGTTGAACCCGTGGACGCCGACCTCCTCGTGCCAGCGCTGGAGCTCGTCGGCGACCTGCTCCGGCGTCCCGACGATCTTCGGCGAGGTGGTACCGAGCCCGCAGAACTCCGCGACCTCGCGGACCGTCCACTCGCGGTCGGGCTGGGCCTTCGTGAACGCGTTCATCGTCCCCTGGATCGCGTCCGTCTCGATGTGTTCGACCTTCTGGTCGGGGTCGAGCTCCGAGAGGTCCATGTCGAGGAAGCCGGACAACAGCGCGAGCGTCGCCTCCACGTCGACGTGCCGCTTGTACTCCTCGTACTTCGCCTCCGCGAGCGCCTCCGTCTCGCCGACGACCGGCACCACGCCGATAAAGAAGCGGAGGCTCTCGGGGTCGCGGCCGGCGTCGGCCGCGCGCGACTTCACGTCCGCCATGTACTCGACGACGCCCTCCTCGGTCGGCTGGCTGGCGAAGACGGCCTCGGCGTTGCGCGCGGCGAACGACCGGCCGTGGTCTGAGGACCCGGCCTGGTAGATGACCGGGGTGCGCTGGGGGGACGGCTCGCAGCCGTGCGGGCCCGGCACCGAGAAGTGGTCGCCCTCGTGGTCGATGGCGTGGACCTTCTCGGGGTCCGAATACCGGCCGGCCTCGCGGTCGGCCTCGACCGCGTCGTCGTCCCACGACTCCTCCCACAGCTCGTAGCAGACGTCGAGGAACTCGTCGGCGCGGTCGTAGCGCGTCTCCTTGTCCATCCGCTCGTCCAGGCCGAGGTTCTCGGCGGCCGACTCCAGGTAGGAGGTGACGACGTTGAGCGCGACCCGCCCGTCGGTGAGGTGATCGAGCGTCGAGAACTCCCGCGCGAGCTGGTAGGGATGGGTGTACGTCGTCGAGCGCGTCACCGCGAAGCCGAGGTCGTCGGTGACCTCCGCCATCGCGGGCACGACGAGCTGCGGGTCGTTCGCGGGCGTCTGGACCGCCTTCTCGACGGCCGTTTCGCGGTCGTCGCCGTACACGTCGTAGATCCCGCGCACGTCGGCGAAGAACACGGCGTCGAACCCGCCCCGCTCGGCGGTGCGCGCGACCTCGGTCCAGTACTCGCGGTCGGCGTAGTCCGCCGACCGGTCGCCGGGGTACCGCCACGACCCGGGCGAGACGTGCTCGACCGAGGACATGGTGAAGAGGTTGAGATGTAGGTGATCGGACACGGACCTCGGTACGCGCTCCGGGGTAATACGGACACAGGAAGTGGCGGCACTTGTCGCTGTCGCGGACGGACGAGGGGACGCCGCGGCAGCGTCGACCGCCGCCGCGACCGGTTCGGTGCGGGACGCGCTACGCCGAGACCGACTCCGGCGAGGAGACGTACGCGGCGAAGTCGGAGGTGGTGATGATGCCGATGGGCGTCTCCCCGTCGACGACCGGCACGTGGTGGAAGCCGCGTTCGAGCATCGTCGCGGCGACGGCCGCGACGTCGTCCTGCGCGCCCGCCGTGATCGGGTCTCGCGTCATGTACCGCTCGACGGTCGTCTCGGCCTTCGGCCGGCTCTTCGCGACGATGTCGACGAAGTCCGTCGAGGTCAAGATTCCGACGAGGTCGCCGTCGCCGTCGACGACCAGCACCGAGCTGATGTCGTTCTCGAGCAGCACCGCGGCCGCGTCCTCGACCAGCGTGTCCGGGGTCACCGTGTGGAGGTCCGTCGACATCAGTCGCGCCACGAAGACGTCTTCGATCTCGTCCATACCGGAAGGACCCGCTCTCGCCGTATAAGCGTTCTCACAGGTACCGAGAGAGCCCGGACTGGCGGCGCGGTCCGCCCCCGTCGGGGTCCGCGACCCACGCCGTGCGCTCGTCGCGCAGGCGGTCGCGCTCCGCGTCCGGCGGGTCGGCGGGCTCGAAGGCCGGACACCCGCTCCCGCACTCGCGGCCGGGGTCGACCACGCGGTCGAAGTGCGCGCAGCGCGGCCGCCCGTCGGCGGTCGCCTCGCCGTGCGCGCACGCCGGCGGGTCGGGGCGCCACCCCTTCCCGTACGCGCGCTCGGCGATCCGCCGCCGTTTGCGGGCCTTCGCCTCGGGATCGACTAAGGCGACCTCCGTGCGGGAGGGGCGCTCCGCCCGGATCTCGACGCCGGGCGCGTCCGGGTCGAGCGGCGTCGGCTCGCGGACGACCTCGCGCGCCCCGGTCTCGGGGTCGAACCGCCAGACCCCGACCGCGTCGGGGATCCGGTTGAGGTGCGCGCGGGTGACGTAGGAGGCGGTCGCGAGGACGACCTCGTCGAACAGGCCGAGCGCCGCGTCGTACCGCAACTGCGCCTCCAGGTCGCCGGGCGTCCCGAGGTCGGGCTTGTTCTCGACGGCGACCAGCTCGCCGACCCAGTCCTCCGGGTAGCGGGCGGTGGCGCGCACGGCGTCCCGCCCGTTCCGCCGCTCGCGTTCGAGGTAGCCGACCTCGACCGCGCGCTCGACGACGGCGGCGGCCCGGTCCGGCGGGAGGTCGAACGCCTCGGCGACGGGCACGGCCTCGCCGGGACCCACGGCGGCCTCGATAGCGGGGTCCGGGATGCGCTCGGCGCTGATCGCGGCGCGGTCGTCGAAGCCCGGTCCCGGCGACAGCAGACAGCCGTCGACGATGCGCGTCCCCGGCGTTTCGACCCCTGCGCCGAGCTGGCGGGCGACGACGCGGTCGGGGGATTCGAGCGCGGCGCAGAGCGCCAGCTCGAACCGGTACTCCATACCCTCGGCAGGGCCGCCGCGGTATAAAACGCGTCGCCGCGCTGCGCCGGGTCCGGCCGCCGTTTCGCCGACCGCGCCCCCGCGGGTCGAAACCGGTATTCCCCGCGGGGCCGTACGGCGACCATGCGCCGGGTCACCCGGAACCTCCTCGTCGCCATCGCCCTGGTCGTCGTCGCGCTGCTCGCGCTCGGCGCCCTCCCCAGCTACCTCGGCAGCGGCGACCCGTACTACCTCACCGTCGAACCGATCGAGACGAACGGCACCGCCGCCGACGTGAACAACGTCTCCGACCGGCGGTACCCGTACCTGATCGGCGCGATAGAGAGCGACGACGGGCGCTCCGCGGGGTACCAGACCGGCCCGTACGGAATGAAGGAGTGGTTCACGCACACCCCGTTCGACGAGGTGGACGCGCTCACCCGGCAGGTGCCGGACGCCGCGACGGAGACCGGGGTGCGAGTGCGTCGCGACGGCCAGGCGTACCACGCGGAGGTGGTCCGCCCGTGACCGATGAGCGACCGGGCCCCGGCGCGGGCGACGGCCCCGCCGACCCCGACGCCCCGGCCGCCGACCTCCGCGACCTGCCGGCGTTCTCGGACGGCCGCAACCACTCGCTGCCGGGCGAGCCGGAGTGGCCGGTGACGGAGGTCGTCGTCGAGTACGACGAGGGGTGGTTCGTCGGCGGCTACGACCGCGTCGAGCAGCCCGACGGGACGGAGAAGAACTACTACTGGGCGGAGCTGTCGCCCGCGACGGTCGTCGTCGCGGTCGCCGACGACCGGGTGCTGTTCGTCGAGCAGTACCGCCCCACCGTCCGGAACACCCAGCTGGAGCTCCCCGCGGGGATCGTCGAGTCCGGCGAGTCATACACGGAAGCGGGCGCGCGCGAGCTCGCCGAGGAGACCGGCTTCGCGCCGTCGTCGACCTCGCTGCTCCAGGAGGTGTGGTGTTCGACCGGCGTGTTGCGCCACAAGCGCGGATACGTGTTCGCGGAGGGGTTAACGCCGGTCGACGTCGACCACGACAGCAACGAGTTCCTCGCCCCGCGGGCGGTCCCGGTCGACGAGGCGCTGGCAATCGCGCGCGACCCGCCGACGAACGACGCGACGCTGGAAGGGTTACTGTTGGCCGAAGAGGAAGGACTGCTGTAGAACCCGACACGCGTCCAGTTCCCCGCGCCGACGGGGAGGTATTAGTCGCCTCGGTCCCTCTACCCGCCCATGAGTCAGACCTCGGAGCAGTCGGTGCTGCTGTCGGACGACCCCCCGCTCGACCTCCGCCTCTCGGACACGGAGCTGGCGGCGACCCGCGAGCGCATCGTCTCGTTCATCCGCGACGTCGTCGACGACGCGGGGGCGGAGGGCGCCGTCCTCGGCCTCTCGGGCGGGATCGACTCGACGCTCACCGCCCACCTCGCGGTCGAGGCGCTCGGCGAGGAGGGCCTCCACGGGCTGACGATGCCCTCGTCCGTGAACGACCCGGACGTGATGAGCGACGCCGAGCGCGTCGCCCACGACCTCGGAATCGAGTACGACGTGGTCGAGATCCAGCCGATCGCGGAGGCCTTCTTCGACGCCTTCCCGGACGCGGCCGACGACCGCACCGCCGCGGGCAACGTCTACGTCCGCACCCGCGCCGTGCTGAACTACTTCGTCGCCAACGCCGAAAATCGGGTCGTCCTCGGCACCGGAAACCGCGCCGAGGCGATGACCGGCTACTTCACGAAGTACGGCGACCAGGCGGTCGACTGTAACCCCATCGGCAACCTCTACAAACAGCAGGTGCGCCAGCTGGCCGCGCACGTCGGCGTCGACCGCGACCTCGTGATGCAGGAGCCGACGGCGGGCATGTGGGAGGGACAGACCGACGCCGCGGAGATGGGGCTCGACTACGACACCGTCGACGCCATCCTCGCCGTCCACGTCGACGGCGGGCTCTCGCGCGCGGCGACGGTCCGCGAGCTCGACGTCCCCGAAGCGGCCGTCGACCGCGTGGTCGACCTCTACGAGCGCAGCGCCCACAAGCGGGCGATGCCGCCGGCGCCCGACCGCGACTTATAAGGAATCGACTGCGTCTCGACGAATACTTATAAAGAGGACTGCGGTGGCGCGTGCCCGCGAACGGCCGCCTTGGCGGCCGTGAGCGGCACCGCGCGAGGGAGTCGCGAACGCAGTGAGCGACGAGGCTGGGGAGGCGTGAGGCGCGGGGCGGTGCTGTGCGGGACGGGACTCAAAGGGGCAGTCGCGAGGGCGGCGCAGGCGACGCAAGCACCGCAGGAACGAGCGCAGCGAGTGACGAGGAGCGCAGCGAGCGTGCGTCCGCCTCGCAGCTGGGGCTTTGACGGAGTTCAACGCCGATCCACTATCAGCCATTTATAAGCGAACGACTGGCTCTTTGGAGGAATTCGTCGCAGAGTCGTCGATCACTTATAAATATCCGACGGAAACACCGATCGATCACAACCGGAACTCTGGGGACGCGACCGCTCTCAGAACTCCCGCAGTTCCTCTAGAACCTCGTACGCGGAGCCGTCGTCGATGACTTCGCGGGCCGCGTCGAGGCCCTCCTCGATCGAGTCCGCGTCCTCGCCGGCGTAGATCCGGAGCGCGGCGTTGACCGCGACCGCGTCCGCGAAGGCGCCGTCGCGCTCGCCGGCCAGCACCGCCTCGGTGATCGCGGCCGAATCGACCGCCACGTCGTCGACCGCGAGGTCCTCTTCTTCGAGGTCCATCCCGTACTCCGCGGTCTCGATCTCGAAGTCGTCGAAGGAGGCGCCCTCGCTGCCGGCTTCCTCCGCGTCGTTCCCGGCCGCCTCACCGCGGTCGCCCGCGTCCCACTCCGCGACCTTCGTGTAGCCGGGGCGGACGTCGTCGTACCCCTCCATGCCCTGGAACATCAGGACCCGGTCGAGGTCGTGGAACTCGCTCGCCACGAACGTGTCGACCACCTTCTTCGCGAACGCGAGGTGGTAGAAGGAGCCGAGGTGCGTCGAGGCGCCCGCGGGGTTCGCCAGCGTCTCGACGGTGTTGACGAACGTCCGGACGCCCATCATGTCGCGGCGGTCGAACAGGTCGTCGATCGCGGGGTTGAACGCGGGCTGGTAGTAGAAGCCGAAGCCGGTCTCGTCGACCATGTCGGCGGAGTCCGACGGCGTCAGCTCCGTGTGGACGCCCAGCTCGTCGAGGACGTGCTTGTAGGCGTCCTGCTTCTGGGTCGGGACGCGGTCGCCCGAGTGGACGACGACGGGCGTGCCCGCGGCGGCCGCGACCGCCCCGGCCGCGACGCCTAAGATTGCGGTCCGCCCCTTCCCGTCGTAGTTGGCGCCGCAGTCGACTGGGTCGACGTCGGGCTCGGCGTACTCGACGCGGTCGCACATCACGTCGACGTACGCGCCGAGCTCCTCGGGCGTGTTCCGCTTCCAGCGGTTCGCGAGCCAGAACGCCCCGAGCGTCGTCGGGTCCGGCTCGTCCGCGAGGATGCGCTCGAACGCCTCGGTCGCCTGCGCGCGCGTGAGGTCGTCGGCCGACTTGTGGCCGGAGCCGCAGACCTCGGTCATCAGCCGCTTGAGGGGCCAGTCGCCGAACTCCTGGGTCGCCTGAGCCATACGCGCCGTTCGGGTTCTCCGACGAAAAGTCCCCCGTTCGACTCCCGAGCGCTGGGAAGGGGACGGTACCGGATCGGACCGGATGCGGGCGCAGAAGATATTTATTTCGCCCCGCTGCGGGACAGATCGTGACCGATCAAGCCCCGAACGGCTCGGGTCGAAGCCCTACGGTCGAACGCCGATACCGAGCGACGAGGCGGGCGGTCCTCGCCGGCTCCACGCTCGCGCTCGGTGGCGTTTCCGGCTGTCTCGGGCGAGCGTTCCGCGACGACCTCCCGGCAGCGACCGTGTCGGTGCGGTCGACCGAGCGGGTCGACGACTCCGCACACGACGCGACCGTCGAGGTAGCCGACCGGACCGCGCGGATCGAGGGGCGGTTCGCCGCGCCGGTCGACTGCGTCGCCCTTGACGCGAGCGTGTTCACCTCGAGGCCCGACGAGGGCCTCGCAGTCGTGGAGATCGCGGCCACGGAGACCGAAGCGGGCTGTGACGGTCCCGCGGCCGTCGCGTACGAGGGCGAGATCGAGTTCGAGTTCACGGTCCGCGATTTCACCCTGATACACTATCTCCGCGACGACGAGAACCAAGTTAACGTGGCGCACTACGAGCGAGGCGACTGACCTCCGTCCCCGTTCGCGGCGCGCGCGAGCGACGAATACCGGTTAGCCGGCGGCTCGCGCCGGTTGCGTAACACACGATCACACATCTTAACAAGACGAACGTCTCTTTTTGACACAAAATAGAATACGCACGTACAACTCTATGCCGTTCATATTCTGTAACACTCTCTAAATAGCGTTAGTGTTATATATTCGTCCATCTACTAACTGGTTGTACCCGATGACGTCCAAATCCGTCGCCACCGCGCTCACGCTGTACCGCTCCCGCACCCTGACGCTCGAACAGGCCGCGACCGTCGGCGGCTGCTCGACGACGCAGCTGGAAGAGAGCGCCCGGGCGTTCGCGCCGACGCCGGGCGAGGCCCCCGCCGACGACTGACCCGCGCGCACGTTACCGGCCGGCGCGCTCCCGCTGACGATCGACGTCCTCCGAAACCCGTACGTACGCCCGAATCCTAACCCGCGTAATGAGTCTGGACGCCGACTGGCGGGCCGACCTCGACGCGGTCGACGCGGCCCTCATCGACGAGTACCAGAGCGGCTTCCCCGTCGAGTCGCGCCCGTTCGAGCGCGTCGCCCGCGAGATCAGCGCCGAAACGGGAGCCGATGTCGACGCCGACGAGCTCCTCGGCCGCGTCCGCGACCTGCGCGACCGCGGCGTGTTCCGGCGGTTCGGCGCCGTGCTCAACCCCCCGGTCATCGGCTCTTCGACGCTGGCGGCGGTGCGCGCGCCCGAGGACCGGTTCGACGAGGTCGCCGAGGTGATCAACGGCTACCGGCAGGTGAACCACAACTACCGCCGCGACCACGAGTGGAACCAGTGGTTCGTCGTCACCGCCGGCTCGCGGGAGCGACGGGACGAGATCCTCGCGGAGATCGAGGAGCGCACCGGCTGCGAGGTGCTCGCGCTCCCGATGCTCACCGACTACTACATCGATCTGGAGTTCCCCGTCGTCAACGGCGACCGATTTGCGAGAGAGTCCCTCGAAGAGACCGACGTGTCGGCCACCCGCATCTCGGAGGACGCGCGCGGCGACCTCACGCCCCTCGAAGCCGACCTCCTCCTCGCGATTCAGGACGGCTTCCCGCTGTCCGCGACCCCCTACGCCGACGTGGCGGACGAGATCGGCGCGAGCGGCTCCGAGGTTGACCCGACCGTCGACGAGGTGCTCGCGGCGGTCGAGCGCCTGCTCGCGGACGGCTGTATCAAGCGGATCGGCTGCGTCGTCAACCACGTCGTCACCGGGTTCACGAACAACTGTATGGTGGTCTGGGACGTGCCCGACGACGAGCTCGACGAGCGCGGCGAGGCCGTCGGGAGCCTCCCGTATGTCACCCTCTGTTACCACCGGCCGCGCCGCCCCGACCAGGGGTGGGAGTACAACCTGTTCACGATGATCCACGGCCGCGAGGCCGAGGCGGTCGACGCGAAGATCGACGAGCTGGCGGCCGATCATCTCCCGTTCGCTCACGAGCGGCTCTACTCGACTGAGACGCTGAAACAGACCGGCGCGCGGTACGAGGACCTCGTCTCGGACGGGGACTGAAGAAGTAGCGGGGAACGGGACCGGACTGCGGCTCAGTCGTCGCCGAGGGCGGTCGTCCGCTCTTCGGTCCCGGAGTCGGCGGCGACGAACTCGTCTTCGGCGGCGTCCACGCCGAGCCCGCCGTCGGCGCCGAGGCGGTCGAGCGCGTCGGCGCCCGCGACCGCGACGACGACGAAGCCGACCTTCGAGACGACGTCGAGGTAGACGAACACGAGCATCTCCGTCGCGGGCGTCAGCAGGCCGAAGCCTGTCGGCGCGAGCAGCCACACGACCGGGTACAGCGTCCACAGCACCACCGTGATGTTCCGGAGGGTGCCGAAGACCGCGCGGACCCGGTCGCCCTCCGCCGAGGCCGACCGCGGGAGCGAGACGAGGAGCCCGTAGACGAGCGCGAGGTACGCGACCCCGGCGACGCCGAAGGCGATCCACGAGACCGTTCCGCCGGTGGCGGCGGCGGCGATTCCGCCGGCGATGATCACCACGTCGACGCCGATCAGCCCGGCGAGCACGCGCCGGGACGGCCGCGCGAGCAGCCCGAGGTACAGCAGGATGAGCGGCGTCGTCACGAGCCAGTCGACGTACCGGACGACCTCCAGCTCGCCGGCCGCCGTCGACAGCGTGCCGACGCCGAGCGCCATCGCGAGGTACGCGAGCGCCGCGACGCCGGTGACGCCGGCGAGGGTGCCGTAGTAGACGGCGTGCGACTCGTCGGCCTCCGAGGACCGGGAGAACAACGCCCACAGCGGGGGAACCGTCCCGGCGCCCATCGCGAGGGCGCCGATCCACGCCCAGACGGCGGTGTCGACGAGCATCTCAGTTCACCCCCTCCTCGGCGGCCGCGTCGTCGTCTCCGACGGTCGCCTCCTCGTCTCCGCCGTGCGAGAAGTCGAACTCGGTCCCCTCGCCGTCCGCGGTCCCCCCGTCGGAGACCGCCGTGGCGGTCGCGTCCGCGCCGTCCGCGTTCCCGGCGAGGCCGTCGTCGGCCGCGAACTCGAAGTCGTCGACCGCGTCGCGCAGCGCGAGCGCGCGGTCGGAGAGCGACCCGGCCGCGTTTTCGACCGCCCCGAGGGTCCGTTCCTGTTCGTCGACCGCGCCGGTGACGTCGCCGGCCGCGCTGGCCGTCTGCGCGCTGATCGCGGAGACGTCCTCGACGTGACCGACGACCGCGTCGACGGAGTCCGCCTGCGTCTCGGTCGCGCGGGTGATCTCGGTCATGCTGGTGTCGGTGCGCTCGGAGGCCTCCGCGAGGCGTTCGAGCGCGTCGATCGACGTCTCGACGGTCTCGACGCCGGCGGAGATCCGCTGTTCGGTGCGCGCCATCGCGTCGGCGCCCGTCTCCGCGCGCTCCTGGACGGAGCGGATCCGGGCCTCGATCTCGCTGGCCGACTCCTGGGTCTCCTCGGCCAGCGCCTTCACCTCCTCGGCGACGACCGCGAAGCCGGCGCCCTCGGCGCCGGAGCGGGCCGCCTCGATGGAGGCGTTCAGCGCGAGCAGGTTCGTCTGCTCGGCGATCTCCGAGATGGTGTCGACCACCTCGCCGATCTCCTCGACCTCCTCGGCGAGCGCCTCGACCTCCGCGGTCGTCTCCGCGGTCGTCTCCTCGACCGCGTCCATCTCCGCGAGCGCCTCCTCGGCGGCCTCGCGGCCCTCCTCGCCCACCTCGGCCGCGTGTTCCGCGGTCTCCGCCACGTCGGTGACGGTGGAGGCGACCTCCTCGGCCGACGACGCGAGGTTCTCGGCCTCGTCGGTCGCCGCCTGGAGGTCGTCGCGCTGGGTGCGCGCGCCCTCGGCGATCTCCTCGACCGCCTCGCTCACGGTCCCGGTCGTCGCCCGCAGGTCCTCCGTGCGGTCGTCGACGGTCCCGGCCACGTCGGCGGTGTCCTCGGCGACGGTCGCGACGGACGCGACCGTCTCCTCTAACTCGTCGGCCATCTCGTTGAACGCGACGCCGACGCGCGCCATCGCCTCGTTGTCGACGTCGGAGTCGACCCGCTGGGTCAGGTCGCCGTCGGCGAGCGCGCGCATCGCCGACTCGTACTCGGTCGCCTTGCGCTCGACCGTCTCGGCGCGCGCGTCCGCCTCCCGCCGCGCCCCCTCCGCCTCCTCGCGAGCCGCTTCCGCGTCGGCGATCTCCGAGCGCAGCGAGCCGCGCATCTCGTCGAACGCCCGGAACAGCCGCCCGATTTCGTCGGTTCGGCCCGTCTCCAGTCGCACGTCGAGGTCCCCCTCGGCCATCCGCTCGGCCTTGGCCGTGAGCTGTCGCAGGGAGATGACCGTGTTCGATCCGACCGTGACGCCGATGAGCGCGAGCCCGATCACCGTCAACAGCGTCATCCCGACGAGCCCGGAGCGCACCGCTGCGCCCGCGGCGCCGGCCTCCTCCGCGCGGAGGTAGACGATGACACCGTATGAAACTGAAACCCCCATGACCCCGATCAAAGACAGCGCGAGCTTCGCGCCGTAACTCGACCGGATGCCGGAGGACGATCCCGCTTGCATGTGTATCGATCGACAGGGATCGTATCGGGATAATAACTGCTCCCCGAATATTAGCTGTGATAACTGTGATCGGCGCTGCGCCCGTTTAGCTCGCGGTTGGCGGCCGAATCGGCCAGGGAGACCGACCCCGCCTCATCCGAGGAGGTACCGCGTCCACGGGTACCGCTCGACGAGGGGCTGGCCGCCGACGTCGTACTCCTCGACGACCGAGTCGAGTCCGAGGATCCGGCCGGCGCCGAAGGCGGCGACCGAGAGGAACACGAGCATGTACGCGAAGTCGCCGTTGATGTAGCCGTGCGAGATGTCCCAGTTGCCGAGGTAGAAGAGGAGCATCATGAACGCCCCCCAGAACGCGGCGAGCCGCGTGAGGAGCCCGACGATCACGCCGAGGCCGATGAGGACCTCTCCCCACGGCACCGCGACGTTCACGAAGTCGACGAACAGCGCGTTCTCGCCCATCGCGGCGAACAGGCCGGCGGCCGGACTCCCGTTCGCGGCGGGCGCGTTCTGGAGGTACCCCGCGGCGCTGAACTCGCCGCTGAGGACCTTGCTGAGCCCGCTCTGGAGGAACGCGAGGCCGATCATCAGCCGTAACGCGAGGATGAACCAGACGCTGAGCGTGTGGAGCTTCCCCTCGACCGAGACGCCGCCGATCGTGCTTCGGAGCGCGACTTCTTTCGTTGACATACGTCCCCCGACTCTCGGAGGTAACTTAAATAGAACGGCGGATTCTCGGGCGGTACGAGCCGTTCGAGGCCGGTCTCGCGGTCTGTTCGGGGTCGCTCCCGCGATCTGTTCGAGGTCGCTCCCGCGATCTGTTCGAGGTCGCTCCCGCGATCTGTTCGGGGTCGACCCCGTGGTCTGTTCGAGGTCGCTCCCGCGATCTGTTCGAGGTCGCTCCCGCGTTCGTTGGCGACCGGTACGTTGAGGGCGTCGCCGTCCGCGTGGGGGACCATGGCAGACGCCTTCGACCGACTCGGGTACGGGACGTACGAGCTGGCCGCCGGCGAGGAGTGCGCCGCCGGCGTCGCCCACGCGATCGAGACCGGCTATCGCCACGTCGACACCGCGCAGGGGTACGACAACGAGGCGTCGGTCGGCGACGGGATCGACCGGAGCGGCGTCGACCGCGACGACCTCTTCGTCGCGACGAAGCTCTCGACGGACAACCTCTCGTACGACGACGCGGTTGAGACCGCCCGCGCCAGCCGCGACCGGCTCGGCGTCGACTCGATCGACCTGCTGTACGTCCACTGGCCGATCAACACGTACGACCCGGAGGAGACGCTGCCCGCGCTCGACGACCTCGTCGACGACGGCGTGATCGACCGGATCGGGCTCTCGAACTTCCGCCCCGACCAGCTCGACGAGGCGATCGACCGGCTGGATCACGACGTGTTCGCCCACCAGGTGGAGTGTCACCCGCTGCTCCAACAGGAGCGGCTCCGCGAGTACGCGGCCGAGGACGGCCACTGGCTCGTCGCCTACTCACCGATCGCCCGGAACCGCGTCGCCAACGTCGGCGCCCTTCAAGACGTCGCCGCGGCGCACGGCGCCACCCCCGCGCAGGTGAGCCTCGCGTGGCTGCTCTCGAAGGAGCGCGTCGCGCCGATCCCGAAGGCGGCCGACTTCGGGCACGTCGAGGAGAACTGGACCGCCCGAGAGCTCGACCTGACCGACGACGAGATCGCCCGGATCGACGCCGTGGACCGCGGTGAGCGGATCGTCGACTTCGAGGAGGCGCCGTGGAACCGGGGATGACCCTCTCGTCGCCCGCGCGCTCGGGAGCGCTCAATATCGGTATTGTCGCCTCATAGTCGGTTTTACCTTTCGACCGTGCCACGCACGAACCGTGCCGGACCCGGACCGAGACACCGTCCCCGACCGCGACTCCGGCCCCCGCGACTGCCCGGCCCTCCTCGCCGCCACGCCCGACGCGGAGGCGGTGTCCGACTGGCTCTGGACGCTCGCCGCCCTCGCGGGCCTCCTCGGACTCCTGCTGACGCTGATCGCGGTGGAACTGCTTGTCCGGCTCTGAGTCGCCGCTCCTCGTCCGGATCCGAGCCGCCGCCCGACACCTCTCCGCCGTCCGCGGCTCCCGGCGAACCGGAACTGAACGCGAAATCCCCTCGATCGGGCTTCGGACCCGCCCTCACCGCAGATTTCACTTTCGCTTTCGGGCGCGTTTTTAAAAGGTGCGGGCACGACGTGTCCGGTATGGGCCAGTCCACGTTCGACGACGACGACCTGTTCGGCGAGGCGGCCGAGGAGACCCGCGCGGAGGTCGAAGAGCACCTCGCGGCGGCGCGCGACCAGCTCCCCGACCCCGACGCGGTCTGGGAGACGGACGCGGACAACGTCCTCGGCGCGCTCAACGGGCTGAAGTCCGCCCTCGACGCCGGCGACGCGGTCGACAGCGTCCGCTCGGCGAAGAAGGCGTACGTCCTCGGCGAGCGCGCCGACGCCTTCGAGGACGCCGACGATTTACAAGAAGAGATCGAGGAGCTGGAGTCGCTCGTCGGCGACATCGAGGACGCCGCCGAGGAGGTGGCCTCGCTCACCGGCACCGTGCCCGCGATCCGCGGGGCGCTTCAGGACGCGGCGGACGACGCGGACGAGGAGTAGCGACCGCGCCGCGCTTCTTTTAAGTGGCGTCGCGGTCGACGACGGCCGCCGCCAGCTCCGCGAGCGCCGCGCTCGCGCGGTCGAGCAACTCCGTGCCGCGCTCTGCGTCTCCCTCTCGCGGGTCGCCGACGACGCCGTTGTCGGTGAACTCGTCGGAGTCGTGCGCGAGGTTCACCCCGGCGACCCACTCGCCCCACCGGTCGGCGGCGCCCGCGCTCGCCTCGCCGACCCGCTCCTCGCGGACCAGCTCCGGGTTCGTCGCGCGAAGCAGCGCCGTTTCCAGCGGGCCGGCGTGGCCCATGTCGCTCGCGTGGTCGCCGACCGCCTCGAACCAGGTGAACGCGACGCCGTACCCCGCGTGGGCGTCGTCGCGCGAGAACCGGCGGGCGACCTCCGCGAGCGCCTCGACGTTCCCCCCGTGGCCGTTGACGAACACGACGCGGTCGACCCCGTGCGAGGCCAGCGACTCGGCGGCCTCCCGGACGTACGCTCGGAACGTCTCCGGCGAGACCCACATCGTCCCGTCGAACGCGCGGTGTTCCTCGGCGACGCCGACCGGTACCGGCGGCGCGACCGCGACCTCGCCGCGAGACGCGTCGGCGTCGGCGCTCGCTCCCGCCCCCTCGTAGGCGTCGGCGCCAGCCTCCGCGACCGCGACGGCGTTCAGCGTGTCGGTTCCGAGCGGGGCGTGCGGCCCGTGCTGTTCCGTGCTGCCGACCGGGAGGAACGCGACGTCCACGTCGGCGTCGCGCACGTCGGTCCAGGCGACCTCGCTGAGGCGCATACCGTGACCTCGACGCGCGGCGCCGTATAGGCGGCGGTCACCCCCGACGACACGGCCGATCGGCCCGCCCGGCGGTCGCCGGGCACGCGGACGCTCCCGGGGTATTATGACCCTCCACGTGGATCGCGACCGCATGAGCGGTGACAACGCGGAACACGACCAGGAGGCGCACGGTTCGGCTCCCGCCGTGACGTTCGGCCCGCTGAAGCGGGCGCTCCGCGAACACCGCTACCCGGTAACGGCGGCGGAGCTGATAGAGCAGTACGGCGCCGCGAAACTGGAGACTCCGACGGGGACGGCGCGGCTCGACAGCCTGCTCGAAGGGAGCGAGGAGACGCAGTTCCGGGAGCCGGCTGAGGTCCGCGAGGCGGTCCTCGACGCGCTCGGCCACGCCGACGCGTCTCCGGAGGCGCCCGCGGACGAGTGGACCGAACTCCCGCGGTGACTCGGTCGTCGGGTCCCGCGGTCCCGACCGGTCGGTCCGCCACGTCGCCGCTGGCGGCCGCGGTCCCGGTCAGTCGTCGTCGCCCTCGGCGTCCTCGACGATCCGGGCGGTGCGCTCCTGGGCGCGGTCGATGAACTCCTGCGGGAGCTCGTCGATCTCGCCGGCCTGAACGCCCCAGAGGTGCGCGTACAGCCCGTCGTTGTCGAGCAGCTCGTCGTGCGTGCCGCGCTCGGCGATCTCTCCCCCCTCCAGCACGAGGATCGTGTCCGCGTCCTTGATCGTCGAGAGCCGGTGGGCGATCGCGAACGTCGTCCGGTCCGTCGTGAGTCGGTCGAGCGAGCGCTGGATCAGCATCTCCGTCTCCGTGTCGACGTCGGAGGTCGCCTCGTCGAGGATCAGGATGTCCGGGTCGGTCAGCACGGCGCGCGCGATGGTGATCCGCTGTCGCTGGCCGCCGGAGAGCTTCACGCCGCGCTCGCCGACCATCGTGTCGTAGCCGTCGGGGAGGTTCTGGATGAAGTCGTGGGCCTCGGCGGCCTCGGCGGCCTCGCGGACCTCCTCGTCGGTCGCGTCGAACGTGCCGTAGGTGATGTTCTCGCGGACGGTGCCGTAGAACAGGTACGACGACTGGCCGACGTAGCCGATCGACCGGCGCAGCGACCGCAGCGTCACGTCGCTGACGTTCTGGTCGTCGATCCGGATCTCGCCCTCGTCGACGTCGTACATCCGGAGGAGGAGCTTGAGCACGGTCGACTTGCCGGCCCCGGTGGGGCCGACCAAGGCGAGCGTCTCGCCGCCCTCGACCTCGAAGTCGATGTCCTCGACGATGGTCTCGTCGTCGTAGCCGAAGGAGACGTCGTCGTACACGACGTTGCCGTCCTCGACGACGAGCTCCTCGGCGTCGCGGTCCTCCGCCAGCTTCGAGGGCTCGTCCATCAGCCCGAAGATCCGCGCGGAGGAGGCGCGGGCGCGCTGGTACATGTTGATGATCTGTCCGAACTGCGCCATCGGCCAGATGAACCGCTGCGTGTAGAGGATGAACACGACGAACATCCCCTCGGAGAGCTCGCCGGTGAACGGCCCGGGCGGCCCCTGGAACACCCAGAGCCCGCCGACGATGAACGTGAGGACGAAGCCGATGCCCGCGAGCACGCGGAGCGCGGGGAAGAACTTGATCCGCGTCTCGATGGCGTCCCAGTTCGCGTCGAAGTAGTCGTACGAGACGTCGTCGACGCGGTCGGACTCGTAGGACTCGGTGTTGGCGGCCTTGATAACCTGGATGCCGCCGAGGTTGTTCTCCAACCGGGAGTTCATCTTGCCGACCGTCGACCGCACCTCGGCGTACTTCGGCTGGATGATCCGGATGAACAGGTAGGTGAACCCGGCGATGACGGGGACGGGAAGCAGCGCGACCAGGGCGAGCTGCCAGTTGATCCAGAAGAGGAGGACGCCGATCCCGACCACCATCACCGACAGGCGGAACACGGAGTTCATCCCGTCGTTGAGGAACCGCTCCAACCGGTTCACGTCGTTCGAGAGGATGGACATCATCTCCCCGGTCTGCTTGTCCGAGAAGAAGTCCATGTTGAGCCGCTGCATCTGGTCGTACGTGTCGGTCCGGACGTCGTGCTGGATGTTCTGCGCGAAGGCGTTGAACCCCCAGTTCCGGACCCAGTGGAAGCCCGCGCCGAAGGCGAACGCCCCGGCCAGCACCGCGATCGTGAACCAGAACTGCGCCGCCTGCTCCGTCGGGAGCCACGCGTCCGGCAGCAACACGAGCGGGATCTGCTCGTCGAACGCGGCCTCGCCGCGGAAGACCGCGTCGAGGGCGATCCCGAGCATCAGCGGGGGAAGCAGGTCGAGCAGCCGCGCGAAGATACTGGCGACGACTCCCACCGTCACCTGCGGGACGTAGTCGCGGCCGTACTCGACGAACAGCCGCTTCATCGGATTCTCGATCTTGTCCCGCTGCTCCTCGAAGGGATCGTCTTCCTCCCATTCGACGCCACTCATCACAGAGTCGTATCAGGTAAGACGGCAAATAGGTTTCCTTCGAACCGAAATACATCGGCAGAAAACGCCGGTAACGAGCGGCCGATCGGACGATATCGCCCTCGCGAGCCGCGGTCGACGGCGGAGGCGCCTCCGGTCGTGCCGGGACGACTGGGCGCGCGCGCCGGCATCGGTCCGGCGACCGCCCGGCGGCCGCGGACCCGGCGACCCC
Organism: Halorubrum sp. SD41; assembly: GCF_058630335.1. Taxonomy (NCBI): domain Archaea; kingdom Methanobacteriati; phylum Methanobacteriota; class Halobacteria; order Halobacteriales; family Haloferacaceae; genus Halorubrum; species Halorubrum sp. SD41. Next base: position 41,570 of record NZ_JBZVGZ010000007.1, on the reverse strand, counting down.
GAGGCGGACTCAGAGCTCGCGCCGTTCCACGTCGGGATCGATCCCGGCCTCGTCGAGGTCCTCGCGGACGCGCCGCCGGAGCGGATCCGGAACGCCGTCGCGCGGGACCGGCGCGGCCGTTCCGCCTTCCTCGTCGTCGGTCGGGACCGCCCAGTAGAGCACGCGGGCCGTCTCGGCGTAGAACTCCACCGCGTAGCGGTCGTTACCCCCTTCGTAGTGGACGCGGGCGGCCGCGCCCTCCGCGCGCCACCCCTCCTGTCGGACTAAGGCGGCGATCGGCTCTCGCATGCCCCCGCTCGGGCGGCCGGACTCATGTGGGTGTCGGCCGACCCCCGCGAGGCCGAGCCGGCGGTTCCTTCCCCCCACATCGACACCGGTTTACAACCGCCGCCCCGACGACCCCGCATGTCTCTTCGCGTCACGTTCCTCGGGACGGGCGGCGCCGTTCCCACCGTCGAGCGCGGGGCGAGCGCCGTCTTCGTCAACCGCGAGGGCGACCGCTTCCTCTTCGACTGCGGCGAGGGCACCCAGCGCCAGATGATGCGGTACGGCACCGGGTTCGGCGTCGACCGCGTGTTCGTCTCGCACCTCCACGGCGACCACGTCCTCGGCATCCCCGGCCTCGTCCAGACGCTCGGGTTCAACGACCGCACCGACCCGCTGACGGTCCACTGCCCGCCGGGGACCGACGACCACCTCCGCGACCTCGTCCACGCGGTCGGCCACGACCCGGCGTTCCCCGTCCGGATCGAGCCGGTCGCCCCCGGCGAGGTCGCCTACGAGACCGACGAGTACGCGGTGCGCGCGTTCGAGACGGAACACCGGACCGTCTCGCAGGGGTACGTCCTGGCGGAGGACGACCGCCCCGGCCGGTTCGACCGCCCGAAGGCGGAGGCGCTCGGCGTCCCGGTCGGCCCGAAGTTCGGGCGCCTCCACGAGGGCGAGCCCGTCGAGGCCGAGGACGGCACGGTCGTCGAGCCCGAGCAGGTCGTCGGCCCGCCGCGCCCGGGCCGCAAGCTGGCGTACACCGCGGACACGCGCCCGCGAGAGTCGACGGTGGAAGCGGCCGAGGGCGCCGACCTGCTGATCCACGACGCCACCTTCGCCGACGACATGGCCGACCGCGCCCGCGACACGGCCCACTCCACCGGCCGCGAGGCGGGGTCGATCGCCGACCGCGCGGACGCGAAGCGGCTCGCGCTCGTTCACATCTCTTCGCGTTACGCTGCGGACGCCTCCCCGATCCGCCGCGACGCCCGCGAGGAGTTCGACGGAGAGTGCCTCCTGCCCGACGACGGCGACCTGATCGAGGTGCCGTTCCCCGACGCGGACTGAGACGTTGACGGTTCGACCGGTCGGTCCTCCCCGAATGATTTTGTGACCGGCATGGAGACCGCCGAAGCCCTAGCCGCTCGGCTGTACGACGGCGGTTTTATTTATAAACAGCCGATCGATGCGGGCAGCACCGAAGACCTAGTCGCTCGGCTGTACGATGGTGGATTTACTTATAAACAGCTGATCGATATGGACACCACCGAAGCCCCAGTCGCTCGGCTGTACGATGGCGGTTTTATTTATAAACTACCGATAGATACAGAGGCCACCGAAGCCCCAGTCGCTCGGCTGTACGATGGCGGTTTTATTTATAAACTACCGATAGATACAGAGACCACCGAAGCCCCAGTCGCGAGGCGGGCGCACGCTCGCTGCGGTCCTCAGTCGTTCGCTCCGCTCACTCCTTGCGGTCCTTACATCGCCTGCGCCCGCCTCGCGACTGCCCCTTCGAGTCCCACCCCGCACCGCAGCCTCACGCCTCCCCAGCCTCGTCGCTGGCACCCTCCGCTTCGCTCCGGGAGCCAGCGACTCCCTCGCGCGTGCGACTCGCAGCCTTTGGCTGCTCGTCGGCACGCGCCACCGCTCCGCTTCGTCACCTCCGTCGAATCTTCTCCTGTGTGACCCCGAACCGTGTGATCGTTCCACTCGAAACGAAGCCCGCGCACGGCTGACGGGCGTCTGACGCGAGCGAGGTCGTCCCGTCGGTCGATCTTCTCGGATCGAAAGAACACCGCGTAGCGGCCCGCAAGCGGGCGTTTCGTTCCACTTTCACCGCGGTCACGTACATTTTAATACCATCTGGAACCAACCGTCGTACGCCTCCCACTGAAAACAAGACCGGAGGCGGAGACACCCCATGAGCGAACTGCGACAGGAAGCGGAAGCGATAGCGGAACAGTTCTCGGACCACACCGACGTCGACCCCGACGACGTCGAGGAGCGGCTTGAGACGCTCGTCGACGAGTACCGCGTGCCGCTCGACGAGGCGAGCCGGAGCGTCACCAACAGCTACCTCGAAGACGCCGGCATGGAGCGCGACGAGCTCGGCCGCGGCGGCAGCGAGGAGGTCCTCGTCAACGACATCGACGAGGACGAGCAGTGGGTCGACCTGCGCGTGAAGCTGGTCGACCTCTGGGAGCCGCGCAGCGACTCGATCTCGCAGGTCGGCCTGCTCGGCGACGAGTCGGGCACGATCAAGTTCGTCGCCTTCGAGACCTCCGACCTCCCCGAGTTAGAGGAGGAGCAGGCGTACGAGCTCTCGAACGTCGTCACCGACGAGTACGAGGGGAGCTACTCGGTGAAGCTCAACCGGACGACGGGTATCACCGAGATCGACGAGGAGATCGAGGTCGGCGACAACGCCGACACGGTCGAGGGCGCCCTCGTGGACATCCAGTCCGGATCCGGGCTGATCAAGCGCTGCCCCGAGGAGGACTGTACGCGCGTCCTCCAGAACGGTCGCTGCTCCGAACACGGCCAGGTCGAGGGCGAGTTCGATCTGCGGATCAAAGGCGTCCTCGACGACGGCGAGACCGTCACCGAGGTCATCTTCGACCGCGAGGCCACCGAGGAGCTCACCGGCATGACCCTCGAGGAGGCCAAGGACATGGCGATGGACGCGCTCGACACCACCGTCGTCGCCGAGGAGATGGGCGAGGACGTGCTCGGGCGCTACTACCGCGTCACCGGTCCCACCTTCCGTCGGTACGTCCTGGTCGACGAGATGGAGGACCCCGGCACCGTCGACGTTGAAACTGCGCTGATCGAAGCGAGGTCGATTTAAATGAGCCAGTCAGCCCCCACCCGAGAGGTCGCCCGGCGCGTGTTCGCCACCGAGTTCAACGACGCCGGCTACACGTTCACCGAGTCCGACGACGAGCGCGCCCCCGTCTACGCGCTGTTGCCGACGGGCGAGTCATCGAACCGCGTGTTCTTCGTCGGCACCCTCACGGAGAAGGAGGACGTCGGCGAGGACAGCGAGTACTGGCGCGGTCGCATCGTCGACCCGACGGGCACGTTCTTCGTGTACGCCGGCCAGTACCAGCCGGAAGCCGCTTCCAAGCTCCGGGACTTAGAGCCCCCGGCCTACGTCGCAGTCGTGGGGAAGCCCCGGACCTACGAGACCGACGACGGCACGGTCCGGGTCTCCGTCCGCCCCGAGTCGATCACCGAGGTCGACGCCGCCACCCGCGACCGCTGGGTCGCGGAGACCGCCCGCCGCACCGTCGAGCGCGTCGCCGCGTTCGACGACGAGGGCAACGAGTACGCGCGGATGGCCCGCGAGGAGTACGACTTCGACCCCCAGACGTACAAGGCCGCCGCGCTGTCGGCGCTGGAGGACCTCGACGAGAGCGACGACGAGCTCGCGGGCGACGAGTCCGGGAGCGACGACGCCGCGCTCGACGACGCGTCGGACGGGACCGACCCGGCCGGCGCGCCCGAGCCCTGACGCGGCCGGCGGCTCGGCGTTCTGACGCGGTCGACGTGCCGGAGCGCCGACGCGCCGATCCCGGTTTTCGCGACGTTCGGCGCGGTTCTGCCGCCGAACGCGGTTCTCGTTCTTGCGATCGTCTGACAAACGCTTAAGTGATCCGCGGAACGAACGGTCCGATAATGGGCAACAAGAACAAGACGATCTCGTTCCGCGTCAACGAGGACGCGTTCGAGACCCTCCGCGACATCGCCGAGGAGCGAGACATCTCCCTGTCGGCGGTCTTCCGGGACTACGTGGATACGCTCGTTGCCCACGACGGTCAGGTCCGGGTCATCCCGGAGGCCGAACTGGACAGCATGGGCGACAGCGGGGAGTCGTTCCCCCCGAAGATCGAGGTCCCGAAGAGCTTCGTCCGCGAGCACGAGCGGTTAGAGCTCGAGGCCGAACACCTCCGCGAGCAGCTCGAAGAGCACAAGCGCTACGTCAACTACCTCCGCGAGCAGCTGGAGGACGGCGACGAGGAAGTGATCCAGCTGGAGGACCTCGACGGCGAGCCCGACGAGCCCTCGTTCCGCCTCGGGTAGCGGTCCGGTCAGCTTCAGACACCCATCGCGGCCGATCTTCTCGCGCCACTCGCGACCGCCGAACCGTGACACGCACGATCGGCGAGCCGCGGCGCCGCGACGTCCGGCTCCCCCGACGTCCGGCTCCCGCGTCGGCCGACCTACTGCGCGCGAAAACCTTCCTGTTCGTCCGTTACTGACCGACGAAACGCCCATCTTGGCGAAAATATTGCCGAACGACTCGGAGTTTGTTCAGAAACGTCCGATTCTCTCCGAATCTGATGGACGGTCTCTCAGCGCGAAGCCGCTATTTCTGATTATACTAAATTATTTACGAAAACGATATTACCCGGGCGGTGGACGTATCGGACATGCGAAGGTGGGTTCGACCGTGACCGTGTTCGACAGGGCGTACGACGATACGGTTCGCGTCCTCGACGAGGACGGCGAGGTCGTCGGCGACGTTCCCGACCTCGACGACGACTCGCTCGTCGAGATGTACAGGCACATGCGGCTGGCGCGCCACTTCGACGGCCGCGCGGTGAGCCTCCAGCGGCAGGGCCGGATGGGGACGTACCCCCCGCTCTCCGGGCAGGAGGGCGCCCAGATCGGGTCGGCGTACGCGCTCGCCGCGGACGACTGGATGGTCCCGTCGTACCGCGAGCACGGCGCCGCCCTCGTCCACGGGCTGCCGCTCAAACAGACGCTGCTCTACTGGATGGGCCACGAGGACGGCAACAACGCGCCGCCGGACGTCAACGTCTTTCCGGTCGCCGTCCCGATCGCGTCGCAGGTGCCCCACGCGACGGGCGCTGCGTGGGCCTCGAAGCTCCGCGGCGAGGACGACGCGTTCATCTGCTACTTCGGGGACGGCGCGACGAGCGAGGGCGACTTCCACGAGGGGGTCAACTTCGCCGGCGTGTTCGACACGCCGACCGTCTTCTTCTGTAACAACAACCAGTGGGCGATCTCCGTCCCCCGCGAGCGGCAGACCCGGAGCGCGACGCTGGCGCAGAAGGCGGAGGCGTACGGCATCGACGGCGTCCAAGTCGACGGGATGGACCCGCTCGCGGTGTACAGCGTCACGGAAGCGGCCTTGGAGAAGGCGCGGGACCCCGAGGCGGACCGGCCGCGGCCGACGCTCATCGAGGCGGTCCAGTACCGCTTCGGCGCGCACACGACCGCCGACGACCCGACCGTCTACCGCGACGACGACGAGGTCGAGCGCTGGAAGCGCAAGGACCCGATCGACCGGCTGGAGTCGTACCTCCGCGGCGAGGGCGTCCTCGACGAGGAGCGCGTCGCGGAGATCGAGTCGTCGGTCGAGACGCAGGTCGCGGACGCGATCGACGCGGCGGAGTCGATGGCGCGGCCCGACCCCAGAGAGCTGTTCGAGCACGCCTACGCGGAGCTTCCGCCGGAACTGGAGCGGCAGTACGAGGAGTTCGCCGCGCTGCGCGACGAGCGCGGCGACGCGGCGTTCCTGGAGGACTGAATGACCGAGACACAGAACCTCACGCTGGTACAGGCGGTCCGAGACGGATTACACACCGAACTTCGCGAGGACGACGACGTCGTCGTGATGGGCCAGGACGTCGGGAAGAACGGCGGCGTCTTCCGCGCCACCGAGGGCCTCTTCGACGAGTTCGGCGGCGATCGAGTGATCGACACGCCGCTCGCCGAGTCGGGCATCGTCGGGACCGCGGTCGGGATGGCCGCGATGGGGATGCGACCGGTCCCGGAGATCCAGTTCTCCGGGTTCATGTACCCCGGCTTCGACCAGATCGTCTCGCACATGGCGCGGTTCCGAACCCGCAGCCGCGGGCGGTTCACGCTCCCGATGACGCTGCGGGCCCCCTACGGCGGCGGCATCCGCGCGCCGGAGCACCACTCCGAGTCGAAGGAGGCGTTCTACGCCCACGAGGCGGGGCTGAAGGTGGTGATCCCCTCGACGCCGTACGAAGCGAAGGGGTTACTCGCGGCGTCGATCCGCGACCCCGACCCGGTGATCTTCCTCGAACCGAAGCTGATCTACCGGGCGTTCCGCGAGGAGGTGCCCGAGGAGCCGTACACGGTCCCCATCGGCGAGGCGGCCACCCGCCGCGAGGGCGACGACGTCGCCGTGTTCACCTACGGCGCGATGACTCGCCCCACGCTGGAGGCCGCAGAGACGCTCGGCGAGGAGGGGATCGAGTGCGAGGTCGTCGACCTCCGGACGATATCTCCGCTGGACCGCGAAGCGATCGTCGAGGCGTTCGAGAAGACCGGCCGCGCGGTCGTCGTCCACGAGGCGCCGAAGACGGGCGGGCTCGCGGGCGAGATCACGGCGATCCTCCAGGAGGAGGCACTGCTGTACCAGGAGGCGCCGATCGGCCGCGTCACTGGATTCGACGTGCCGTACCCGCTGTACGCCTTAGAGGACTACTACCTCCCGTCCGCGGCCCGTATCGAGGAGGGAATCCTGGAGGCGGTCGAGTTTTAAGATGGCCGCCGGAGATACACCCATGAACACCGAGGACCGGCGCACGACCGTCGAGCGCCGACGCGCGACCGCCGAGGTGGTCGATCGATGACCGTCAAGGAGTTCAGGCTGCCCGACGTCGGCGAGGGCGTCGCGGAGGGCGAACTCGTCAGCTGGCTGGTCGCGCCCGGCGACCGCGTCGAGGAGGACCAGCCCGTCGCCGAGGTCGAGACCGACAAGGCGCTCGTCGAGGTGCCGTCGAGCTACGACGGGACCGTCGAGGAGCTGTTCGTCGAGGAGGGGGAGATGGTCCCCGTCGGCGACGTGATCATCTCGTTCCGCGTGGACGAGGAGGGCGATGCCGAGGCGGGCGCCAGCGACGACGCCGACTCGGCCGCAGCGTCCGATTCCGAGCCGGACGCGACCGCAGACGAGGCGGACGCGAGCGCGGGCGACACCGCCCCGGACGCGGAACCCGCCGCAGAGTCCGAACCCGACACGCCCTCCGGACGAACCTTCGCGCCGCCGTCGGCCCGCCGGCTCGCCCGCGAGCTGGGCGTCGACGTCGCCGCGGTCGACGGGAGCGGTCCCGGCGGCCGCGTGAGCGAGGCCGACGTGCGGGCGCACGCCGAGGGCGGGGCCGCCGCGAGCGGCGGGGACTCCGACGGCGACGCGCCGACGCCGCGGCCCGCGCCGACCGACACCGGATCGGGCGAGCGGAAGTCCGCGGTCAGCAAGCGGGGCCCCGCCGACTCCGCGGATTCCTCCGCGGCCGGCGCTGGCGGCGATGCCCCCGAGCCGGCGGGCCGCGAGACGACGCTCGCGACGCCCGCGACGCGGAAGGTCGCGCGCGAGCGCGACGTGGACATCGACGACGTGCCGACCGACGAGACCCGCGACGGCGAGGCGTTCGTCACGGCCGACGCCGTGAACGCGTACGCGGACGCGTTGGAGTCGCCGGCAGAGCCGACTGCGGAGCCGGAACCGGTCGACGCGGAGCCGACCGACGCGGACGCGACCCCGGAGCCCGCCGCGACGGACGCGGCCGCCGCCTCGGGGACCGCGCCGACCGAGCGCGACGGCGACGAGACGGTCCCCTACCGCGGCGTCAGGCGCACCATCGGGAAGCAGATGGAGCGGTCGAAGTTCACGGCGCCGCACGTCACCCACCACGACACCGCCGAGGTCGACGCGCTCGTCGAGGCGCGCGCGGACCTGAAGCCGACGGCCGAGGCGAAGGGGGTGAAGCTCACCTACATGCCGTTCGTGATGAAGGCCATCGTCGCCGGGCTGAAGGAGCACCCGTACCTCAACAGCGAGCTCCGCGAGGACGAGGAGGAGATCGTGCTGAAGGGCGAGTACAACCTCGGGATCGCGGTCGCGACCGACGCCGGCCTGATGGTCCCCGTCGTCGACGACGTCGACGAGAAGGGACTCTTCGAGCTGGCCGACGAGGTGAACGACCTCGCCGCCCGCGCCCGCGAGCGGAAACTCAAACCTGACGAGATGAAGGGCGGCACGTTCACGATAACCAACTTCGGCGCCATCGGCGGCGAGTACGCCACGCCGATCATCAACTACCCCGAGACCGCGATCTTGGGGCTCGGCGCCATCGAGGAGCGCCCCGTCGTGCGCGAGGGGGCCGACGGCGAGAGCGAGGTCGTCCCGGCGCCGACGCTGCCGCTGTCGCTGTCGATCGACCACCGGGTCGTCGACGGCGCGGTCGCGGCCGAGTTCGCGAACACCGTCATGGAACACCTAGAAAACCCCCTGCTGCTACTCAACGAATAATGGTCGTCGGAGACGTCACCACGGGAACGGAGGTACTGGTCATCGGCGCGGGGCCGGGCGGCTACGTCGCCGCCATCCGCGCCGCACAGGAGGGGCTCGACACGACCTTGGTCGAGAAGGACGCCTACGGCGGCGCCTGTCTCAACCGCGGCTGTATCCCCTCGAAGGCGCTGATCACGGGGAGCGGCCTCGCCCACGAGGCCGGCAACGCGGAGTTCATGGGCGTCCACGCGGACCCCGCCGTCGACATGGGGAAGATGGTCGAGTGGAAGGACGGCGTCGTCGACCGGCTGACGGGCGGCGTCGAGAAGCTCTGTAAGGCGAACGGCGTGAACCTGATCGAGGGGACCGCCTCGTTCGTCGGTGAGGACACCGTTCGCGTCGCGCACGGCGGCGACGGGCAGGGCTCCGAGACGCTCTCGTTCGAACACGCGGTTATCGCGACCGGATCGCGGCCGGTCCAGATCCCCGGCTTCGAGTTCGCGGAGGACCACGTCTGGAGTTCCGCCGAGGCGCTCGACGCCGACACGGTCCCGGACCGACTCGGGGTCGTCGGCGGCGGCTACATCGGGATGGAGCTGGCGACGACGTACGCGAAGCTCGGCGCCGACGTGACGGTCGTCGAGATGCTCGACGATATCCTCGACCCCTACGAGGACGACGTGAAGCGGGTCGTTCGCGAGCGCGCGAAGGAGCTGGGCGTCGAGTTCAACTTCGGCGAGGGCGCGAGCGAGTGGTCGGAGGCGCCCGACGGCGGCTACCTCCTTCACACGGAGACGGAGGAGGGCGAGGAGTCGACGTACGGCGTCGATAAAATCCTCGTCGCGGTCGGCCGCCAGCCCGTCACGGACGGGCTCGACCTGGAGAGCGCCGGGATCGAGACCGACGAGCGCGGGTTCATCGACACCGACGACCGCACCCGCACCGCGGTCGAGCATATCCACGCCGTCGGCGACGTCGCCGGCGACCCGATGCTCGCGCACGCGGCCTCGAACGAGGGGATCGTCGCCGCCGAGGTGATCGCGGGCGAACCCGCCGCGATGGACCAGCAGGCGATCCCCGCGGCCGTCTTCACCGATCCCGAGATCGGCACGGTGGGAATGACCGAGGCGGAGGCCGAAGACGCCGGCTTCGAGCCCGCGGTCGGCGAGATGCCGTTCAACGCCTCCGGGCGGGCGATGACGACCGGCCACACCGAGGGGTTTGTCCGGATCGTCGCCGACGAGGAGACCGGGTTCGTCCTCGGCGGGCAGATCGTCGGGCCGGAGGCGTCGGAGCTGATCGCCGAGGTCGCGCTCGCGATCGAGATGGGCGCGACCTTGGAGGACGTGGCCGCCACCGTCCACACCCACCCGACGCTCGCGGAGGCGGTGATGGAAGCGGCAGAGAACGCCCGCGGGCAGGCGATTCACACGCTGAACCGCTGACCGCGCTCGACCCTTCCGTGGCTGAACCGCCGACCGCGTTCGACCCCTCCGTGTTCCGTGCGGCCGCGATCCTCGCCCCGCCAAGGTCCCGCGACGAAGCGAAGCGATGCGCCGCCGAGTCCCTGAATGTGACTCTCACTCACGACGGTCGAACTGTCGAAAAGACGACTCGTCGCCGCCGGCAGCGGACACTTACCGCGCGGTAAACCTCTCGGAGCGCCGCTGCGGTCCCTGTCGTCGACTTCGCGGATCCACAAATAGAACTTCATTATTTCGATAGAAACCCTCTGTTATAACGATGATTCTCTTTCCGAAGTAGACAATATTATCTGCGACGAGGGGCGACCATTTCTTGATGGCTAGTAACACCCAAGAGTGGTGGCCGGACCAGTTGGACCTGGAGCTACTCGATCAGAACTCCGCCAATATCGGTCCCTACGACGAGGACTTCGACTACGCGGCGGCGTTCGAGGAGCTCGACCTCGACGAGGTCAAATCCGACCTCGAAGACGTGATGACCGACTCGAAGGAGTGGTGGCCCGCCGACTACGGACACTACGGGCCGCTGTTCATCCGGATGGCGTGGCACAGCGCCGGCACGTACCGCTCGCTCGACGGGCGCGGCGGCGCCGCGGGCGGCCACCAGCGGCTCCCGCCGATCAGCAGCTGGCCGGACAACGTGAACCTCGACAAGGCCCGGCGGCTGCTGGAGCCGGTCAAGACGAAGTACGGCGAGAAGCTCTCGTGGGCGGACCTCATCGTGCTCGCCGGCAACGTCGCGCTGGAGTCGATGGGCTTCGAGACGTTCGGCTTCGCCGGCGGCCGCGAGGACGACTTCCGCGGCGACGACGCCGTCGACTGGGGCCCCGAGAGCGAGTGGGAGATGACCTCCGAGGAGCGCTTCGACGAGCAGGGTGACCTGAAAGCGCCGCTCGGCAACACCGTGATGGGCCTCATCTACGTCAACCCCGAGGGGCCCAACGGCGAGCCGGACCTCGAGGGCTCGGCGAAGAACATCCGCCAGTCGTTCAGCCGCATGGCGATGAACGACAAGGAGACCGTCGCGCTCATCGCCGGGGGCCACACCTTCGGGAAGGTCCACGGCGCCGACGACGGCGACAACCTCGGCCCCGAGCCCGAGGACGCCCCCATCGACCTCCAGGGCCTCGGCTGGGACAACGAGTTCGGCGAGGGGATGGGTCCCGACACGATCACCAGCGGCATCGAGGGGCCGTGGAACGCCACCCCGACCGTCTGGGACATGAGCTACGTCAACAACCTGCTCAGCTACGACTGGGAGCCGGAGAAGGGTCCCGGCGGCGCGTGGCAGTGGACCACGAAGAACGACGAGCTCGACGACGCCGCGCCCGGCGTCGCGGACCCCGACGACAAGGAGGACGTGATGATGCTCACGACGGACGTGGCCCTGAAACACGACGACGACTTCCGGGCCGTCCTTGAGGAGTTCCGCGACGACCCCGACGAGTTCCAGGAGACGTTCGCGAAGGCGTGGTACAAGCTGATCCACCGCGACATGGGTCCGCCGGAGCGATTCCTCGGCCCCGAGGTCCCGGAGGAGACGATGATCTGGCAGGACCCCCTACCGGAGGCGGACTACGAGACGATCGGCGACGCCGAGGTCGCGGAGCTCAAGGATGCGCTCCTCGACTCCGGACTCTCGACCGGCGAGCTCGTCAAGACCGCGTGGGCGGCGGCGTCCACCTACCGCGACAGCGACAAGCGCGGCGGCGCCAACGGCGCCCGCATCCGCCTCGAACCGCAGCGGAGCTGGGAGGCCAACGAGCCCGAGCAGCTCGCCGACGTCCTCTCGACGCTCGAAGACGTCCAGGCCGAGTTCAACGAGTCGCGCGCCGACGACGTCCGCGTCTCGCTCGCCGACCTCATCGTGTTGGGCGGCACCGCGGCCGTCGAGCAGGCCGCGGCCGACGCCGGCTACGACGTCGAAGTGCCGTTCGCGCCCGGCCGCGTCGACGCCACCGAAGACCAGACCGACGTCGACTCCTTCGAGGCGCTCAAGCCCGACGCCGACGGCTTCCGCAACTACCTCGGCGACGCCGACGAGGACGTCGAGGATCTCATGGTCGACAAGGCGGACCTGCTGAACTTAACCGCCAGCGAGATGACCGTGCTGGCCGGCGGCCTGCGCGCGCTGGGCGCGACCTACGCCGACCGCACGGCGTTCACCGACGATCCCGGCACGCTCACCAACGACTTCTTCGTCAACCTGCTCGACATGGAGTACGAGTGGGACGAGGTCACCGACGCCGAGGACCTCTACGAGGTCCGCGACCGCGACACCGGCGAGGTCGCGTGGGAGGCGACGCGCGCCGACCTCATCTTCGGCTCGAACGCGCGGCTCCGCACCGTCGCGGACGTGTACGCCAGCGACGAGGAGAAGTTCGTCGAGGACTTCGCCGAGACGTGGAGCGACGTGATGAAGCTCGACCGCTTCGACCTCGACTGAGGTCCCCCGGTCGCCGTCGGTTTTCTTTTCGAGTCCGCTCGGACCGGTCCCGGTAGTTCCCGGTCCGTCGCTCGGCGACGTCGGTCCGACTCCCTGTCCTCGTCCGACTGAGTCCGCGGCTCACGACGAGGCGTGGCGTACCGGTCGCCGCGCCTGAGAAATTCTATATCGCGGCATGCGATTTATTTCACCGTCCACGGTCGAATCTCTCGTCCGACCGTACGCTCGGTTTTCGGTCCGTTTCGGCGTCTCGACGGCGATCGACCGCCTTTTTTCCCGCCGGACCCTCGCTCGCGACATGGCCGACGAGTTCGACCCGGAGAAGTTCGAGGACAAGTACGCGCACTACTTCAACGAGCTCCAGCGGGCGTACAAGAACGCCTTCGAGCAGATGAACGACCGGTACGACTCGGAGCTGATCCACGGGATCGACCAGACCGTGCTCAACGAGTCGGAGCCGTTCTACGAGGACGGCGAGTTCCGCGTCGAACTCCCGGAGAACCCCCGCGAGCGCATCCGCGGCGCCGTCGCGGTCGACGACGAGACGTTCGAGGAGACGCTCGAGGAGTACGTCGAGCGGATCGAGTCCGAGCTGTACCGCACCCTCGGCGTCGATCGCCCGGAGTGACGGGGCACGACGGGGCGGTGTCGCGGCCCGTATCCGCCCGAACCAAAGGCATAAGCCCGCCGCCCGCCAACTCGCGGGCATGAGCACGGACACCGACGCGGCTGACGCGGAAAACGAACTCCGCGAGCGGATCACGAACTTCCTGCGGCGCAACTTCCCGCAGATCCAGATGCACGGCGGGAGCGCCGCCATCGCCCACCTCGACCGCGAGAAGGGAGAGGTGACGGTCCAGCTCGGCGGCGCCTGCTCCGGCTGCGGTATCTCCCCGATGACGATCCAGGCGATCAAGTCCCGGATGGTCAAGGAGATCCCCGAGATCGAGACGGTCCACGCGGACACCGGCGCGTCCGCCGGCGCCGACGGCGACCTCGGCGGTACCAGCAGCGGCGGCGGGATGTCTCCCTCCTTCCCCGGCGAGACGACCGACGACGACGGCGGCGACGACGAAGGCCCCCAGGCCCCGTTCTGAGCCGGTTCGACCTCCGAGCCTCTCCTCTCTCTTCCCGCTTCGCCAGTCGCATCGCCGCCGATAGTCGACCGTTCTCGCAGGTTTGCGGCATCGTAACGGGTCTTCCGTCGTTTCTTCCGTGTCTCTCTATCGACGCTAGCTAAATTTTATATCGCTATATCAAATTCACTCCGCCGGTCCCGCTCGGTCCGACTGAAGCCTTTTTCTCCCCGGCCGCCGTGGGGAGTTGCTATGTACCATCGCGAGGTCGAACCCACGGCGGAGTACGTCGCGCGGTTCGAGACGGGCGCCGACTGGCGCGAGGAGATAGAGAGCCTCGCCCGCGAGGAGGACGTCGAGGCCGGCTGGTTCACGGCCCTCGGCGCGGTCCAGGACGCGGACGTCTGGTTCTACGACCAGGAGGAGACCGAGTACCGCTCGGTCACCTTCGACGAGCCGCTGGAGGTGGCCGCCTGCGTGGGCAACGTCTCGCTTTTGGAGGGGGACGTGTTCGCGCACACCCACGCCGTGCTCTCGCGGCCGAGCGGGCAGGCGCTCGCGGGGCATCTCGACTCGGCGACGGTCTGGGCCGGCGAGTGTCACCTGCGCGCGTTCGCCGAACCGCTGGAGCGCTCGCACGACGAGGCGACCGACCTCGACCTGTGGCTGTGACCCGACGAACGCGCCGCGCGGTTCCCTCGACCGAGGCCCGATGAGACCGGACGACGAGCGCTACTTCGCGCGGATCGAGGAGCGGCTCGACGAGGCGTGGGACGTCGCGGAGACGGCCAAAGAGCAGGGTCGGGACCCGGAGCCCGAGATCGAGATCCCGGTCGCCCGCGACATGGCGGACCGCGTCGAGAACATCCTCGGCATCGACGGCGTCGCGGAGCGCGTCCGCGACCTGGAGGGCGAGATGTCCCGCGAGGAGGCGGCGCTGGAGCTGGTCACCGACTTCGTCGACGGCAACGTCGGCGACTACGACTCCCGCGAGGGGAAGATCGAGGGAGCCGTCCGCACCGCCGTCGCGCTGCTCACCGAGGGCGTCGTCGCCGCGCCGATCGAGGGGATCGACCGCGTGGAGCTGCTGGAGAACGACGACGGCACCGAGTTCGTCAACGTCTACTACGCCGGTCCGATCCGGTCGGCGGGCGGGACCGCGCAGGCGCTGTCGGTGCTCGTCGCCGACTACGCTCGCTCGCTGCTGGGCATCGACGAGTACAAGCCGCGCGACGTGGAGGTCGAGCGCTACGCCGAGGAGATCGCCTTGTACGACAAGGACACGGGGCTCCAGTACACGCCGAAGGACAAGGAGTCGAAGTTCATCGCGAAGCATATCCCCGTCATGCTCGACGGGGAGGCGACGAGCGACGAGGAGGTCTCGGGGTTCCGCGACCTCGAGCGCGTCGACACCAACTCCGCGCGCGGCGGGATGTGCCTCGTCGCAGCCGAGGGGATCGCCCTGAAGGCGCCGAAGATCCAGCGGTACACGCGCGACCTCGACGAGGTCGACTGGCCGTGGCTCCAAGACCTGATCGACGGGACGATCGGGAAGGACGGGGCCGGCGACGGGGACGCCGCGGCGTCCGACGCGGCCGATGGGGACGACGCGGAGGACGGTGACGGCGAATCGGAAGAGGCGGGCGACGAAGCCGCCGCCGACTCCTCCGAGGCTGACGCGGATGGCCCGCCCCGCGCCGAGCCCTCCCAGAAGTTCCTCCGGGACCTGATCGCGGGCCGGCCCGTCTTCACCCACCCGAGCGAGGCGGGCGGGTTCCGCCTCCGGTACGGCCGCGCGCGCAACCACGGGTTCGCGACCGGCGGCGTCCACCCCGCGACGATGCACATCGTCGACGACTTCCTCGCCGCGGGCACCCAGATCAAGACGGAGCGGCCGGGGAAGGCCCACGGCGTCGTCCCCGTCGACTCCATCGAGGGGCCGACGGTCCGGCTGGCGAACGGCGAGGTCCGGCGGATCGACGACCCGGACGAGGCCAAGGCGGTCCGCAACGGGATCGAGAAGGTGCTCGACTTAGGGGAGTACCTCGTCAACTACGGGGAGTTCGTCGAGAACAACCACCCGCTCGCGCCCGCGTCGTACGCGCCCGAGTGGTGGGTCCAGGAGTTCGAGGCGGCCGGCGCCGACGTCCGCGCGCTGCGCGACGACCCGCACGTCGACCTCGAGCACCCGTCGGTCGACCGGGCGCTCGAGTGGGCGCGCGAACACGACTGCCCGCTCCACCCCGAATACACCTATCTCTGGCACGACGTGTCGGTCGACGCGTTCGAGGCGCTCGCCGACGCGGTCGCCGCGGGCGATGTCGTCGAGGGCGTCCTCGCGGTCGAGCGCACCGACCCGGTTCAGGACGCGCTGGAGTCGCTTTTAATCGAGCACGCGGCGACCCCCGACGCGCTCCGGATCCCGACGTGGCGCCCGCTCGCGCGGTCGCTCGGGATCGACGACGGCCTCCGGAGGACGTGGGACGCGGCCGACCTCTCGGCCGCGGCCCGGGGGTACGCCGACGGGGAGAACGCGATCCGCGCGGTCAACGAGGTCGCCCCCTTCGAGGTGCGCGAGCGCGCGCCCACCCGGATCGGAAACCGGATGGGTCGCCCGGAGAAGTCGGAGAGCCGCGACCTCTCGCCCGCGGTCCACACCCTCTTCCCGATCAACGAGGCGGGCGGCCCGCAGCGCGATGTCGCAGAGGCGGCCAACACGATGGACGACACCGGCCGCCGGGGCCGACACGAACTGGAGGTCTCCGACCGGGTCTGCCCGGACTGCGGCGAGCACACCTACGCCGCGCTGTGTCCCGACTGCGAGACGCACACGGAGCCCCACTACGAGTGCGGCGACTGCGGCACCGTCTGCGAGCCGGATGAGGCGGGCCGCGTCGAGTGCCCGAACTGCGAGTGGGAGGTGACGGCCGCGACCCGCCAGGAGGTCGACGTCAACGACGCGTACCGCTCCGCGTTGGAGACCGTCGGCGAGCGTGAGTCCGCCTTCGAGATCCTGAAGGGGGTCCAGGGGCTCACCTCGCGGAACAAGACGCCCGAGCCGATCGAGAAGGGCGTCCTCCGCGCGAAGAACGGCGTCACCTCGTTCAAGGACGGCACGGTCCGGTACGACATGACCGACCTCCCGGTCACCGCGGTCAAGCCCGCGGAGCTCGATGTCACCGCCGACCACTTCCGAGAACTGGGGTACGAGACCGACGTCGACGGCGAGCCGCTCCGCCACGACGACCAGGTGGTCGAGCTCCGGGTCCAGGATATCGTCCTCTCGGACGGCGCGGCCGAGCACATGCTGAAGACCGCGGACTTCGTCGACGACCTCCTCGAACAGTTCTACGGGCTCGACCGCTTCTACGAGGTGAACGAGCGCGACGACCTCGTCGGCGAGCTCGTCTTCGGGATGGCGCCCCACACGAGCGCCGCGACTGTCGGGAGAGTGGTAGGTTTCACCTCGGCCGCGGTCGGATACGCTCATCCGTACTTTCACGCCGCGAAACGTCGGAACTGCTTCCATCCGGAGACGAAAATCTGGTACGAGGACGAGACCGGTCAGCTACGATACGACGAAATCGAGGCGTTCGTCGAGACGTACCTCGATCGATCCGACGTCGAGTTCGACGACTTCGGAACGGCTGTCGGCGAACTGGAGGGTGTCGACGGAAACCTGCGCATTCCGTCGCTGACCGCGGACGGCGATCGTGTCTCTCGTCCGGTAGAAGCAGTTAGCAAGCACGACGCACCGAACCACCTCGTGCGGGTTCGTACCGAGTCAGGTCGATCGATAACCGTCACTCCAGACCACGGGGTTCACGTGTACGACGACGACCGGGACGAGGTCGCCAGCAGAGAGGCGCGAGAACTCGACGCGAACGACAGGCTGGTGATCCCCGACTCGATCGGGTCCGACGACATCAGTCGGGACCCGCAGCGGTTCGACCTACTCGCCGAGTTTGTCCGGTCTGACGCGGTTCCGACCGACCGCCTTATGATCAAGGGGCTGGACAAAGACCGGCTGTACGATCTCTTCGAGGACGCTTTCGCGGATGACTGGGACGGGCGGTTCTATCCCCTCCAGAGCATGACCGAAGTGTTCGAGACGAACAAAAAGACGCTGAGTAACTACCTATACCGGGAGAGCTTCCCTGTCTCGTATCTTCAGCAGTGTTTCTCCTCGCTCGACGAGATGCTCGCGTTCGTTCCGGACGACGTCACCCTCGGAATGAAACGCGATCGCACGGAGATCGATCGGTTCGTCGATCTCAACGAGCGCGTTGCGACGCTACTCGGCTACTACGCGGCGGAAGGGTTCGCCCGCGAACAGGAGACGCCGAAGGGGACGATCCACCAGACGACGATCTGCGGGACGGAAACGGAGGCGAGGGAGTTCTTCCTCAACGTTTTGCGAGAGGAGTTCGGGGTCGACCCGTACGAAGAGAATCACGCCAAAGTGACCGTCTCCGGTCGCCTGTTGCGTGCGTTCTTCGACTCGGTGCTCGACTCCGGTGTGTACGCACACACGAAGCGAGTCCCTGATCGGATCTTCGGTGCACCCGATGAGATCGTCGGAGCGTATCTGAGTGGCTACTTCAGCGGCGACGGCAGCGTGGACGACGGGTCGCTCCGAATCACCGCGACGACGGTGAGCGAGGAGCTTCGAGAGGACTTGATCGGTCTCCTGCGGCGGCTCGATATCCACGCGACCGTCGACCGACCGAAGAGGGTCCAACTCCACGATAAGTTCCCCGAGTTCTACGACGAGAGCAATCCGCGGATGACCGCGCAGACGTACGTCCTCAGTGTCTCGTCACACGACGCCGTTCGGTTCTCCGAAATTGCCGGCTTCCACCTCTCTCGGAAGCGCGACCGGCTGATGGAGAACGTCTCGTCCGTCGAGCCGTACGCACCGAAGGTGTCGGACGGCGGATCCGGAGAGTACCTCGTCGAGAATGTCGACGAAGTGGAAGTCGTCGAGAGCGACGTTGAGCACGTGTACTGCCTCACCGTCGAAGACACGCACTCTCTCGTTGCGAACGACCTGTCGGTCGATCAGTGCGATGGTGACGAGGATTGCGTGATGCTGCTCATGGACGGACTTCTCAACTTCTCGAAAGAATTTCTGCCGGACCAGCGCGGCGGGCGGATGGACGCCCCGCTGGTGATGTCCTCACGGATCGACCCCTCGGAGATCGACGACGAGGCGCACAACGTCGACATCGTGCGGGAGTACCCGCTGGAGCTGTACGAGGCGTCGCGGGAGCTGGCCGATCCGGAGGCGGTCGAGGAGCTGATCCAAATCGGCGAGGACACGCTCGGCACCGACGACGAGTATCACGGGTTCGACCACACCCACGACACGACGGACATCGCGATGGGGCCGGACCTCTCGGCGTACAAGACGCTCGGCGACATGATGGAGAAGATGGACGCGCAGCTGGAGCTGGCGCGGAAGCTGCGCGCGGTCGACGAGACCGACGTGGCCGAACGCGTCATCGAGTACCACTTCCTGCCGGACATCATCGGCAACCTGCGGGCGTTCTCTCGGCAGGAGACGCGGTGTCTCGACTGCGGCGAGAAGTACCGGCGGATGCCGCTGACGGGCGAGTGCCGCGAGTGCGGCGGCCGCGTGAACCTCACGGTCCACGAGGGGTCGGTGAGCAAGTACGTCGACACCGCCATCGAGGTCGCGGAGCGGTTCGGCTGCCGGCCCTACACGAAACAGCGGCTGAAGGTGTTAGACCAGTCGCTGGAGTCGATCTTCGAGGACGACACGAACAAGCAGTCGGGCATCGCGGACTTCATGTAGCGGTCCGGGACTGCGTGCGCCCAACCCGGGTCGGGGCCTCACCACCCGTGACCTCACCACCCGTGCCCGCCTATCCGGACGACGGCGCCGCAGCCGGGGCACTCGAACACCTGTAACGGGTCGTCGACCGAGTTGGCGACGACGAGCCGGCTCGGTCGAGTCGATTCGCCGCAGCGGACGCAGACGTCGTTCCCGCCGCTCATGGGATTGCGCTCATGACTACCATACGCTCGCCGACGAGATAACCTACTACTCACGTTTCGCTGTCACGTTTACCAGTCCGAGTCGGGGCCACCGACGCGGTCCGGCCGAGCCGGTCCGGTCGTCTCTACCCGTCGTCTCGCGCCTCCTCGACCACCCGCGTGAACTCGCGGGCAGTCTGGGTGATACTCTCGTAGTCGCCGCGCTCGGCGGCGTCGTAGTCGACGAGCGCGCCGCCGGCGCCGACCGCGAACGCGCCCGCGTCGACGTAGTCGGCGGCGTTGTCGGGACTCACGCCGCCGGTCGGCATCATCGGGATCTGGCCGAGCGGACCCTTCATCGCGCCGAGGTGGTCCGGACCGACCGTCTTCGCGGGGAACACCTTCACGAAGTCGGCGCCCGCCTCGTAGCCGCGGATCGCTTCGGTGGGGGTCATCACGCCGGGCGCCGTGACCGCGCCGTAGCGGTTGCACGTCTCGATGACGTCCTCGTGGAGGCTCGGGGAGACGACGAACTCCGCGCCCGCCATCAGCGTCGTCCGGGCGGTCTCGCTGTCGAGGACGGTCCCCGTGCCGACGACGACCTCGTCGCCGAAGGAGCCGGCGACCTCGCCGAGCTTCTCGGCCACGTCGGGCGTGTCGGCGGTGATCTCGACGGCGGTGACGCCGCCCTCGCGCAGCGCCTCCGTGATCTCGATCAGCTGGTCGGCCTCGACTCCGCGCAACACCGCGACGACGCCGCTGTCGTCGAGCCGTGAGAGCGTCTCGTTCATACCCCACGTTTCCCGAGTCGGCCCTTAAAACCGACCCGATGCTCGCGGGCCGCGGTGACGAGCGTCGCCGGCGCCGACGACCGCGAACGGGCGTCGGTCTCCCGCCTGTCCCGTGACACCGGTCGACACGAAATCGGCGGCGATCGGGGGTACTCGCCCGCGAAACGGCCGCGACGAAACACTACCCTTTTGACCCTCCTTTCGATAACACTCGGTATAATGGGCCGACGCAAGAAGATCGTTCAGGAATGTGAGCGGCTGATGGACACCCCGGAGAACATCCGGAACATCGCCATCGCCGCCCACGTCGACCACGGGAAGACGACGCTCTCCGACAACCTGCTGGCGGGCGCCGGCATGATCTCCGAGGACACCGCGGGCGAGCAGCTCGCGATGGACACGAAGGAGGACGAGCAGGAGCGCGGGATCACCATCGACGCGGCGAACGTCTCGATGACCCACGAGTACGAGGACACCAACCACCTCGTCAACCTCATCGACACCCCCGGTCACGTGGACTTCGGGGGCGACGTCACCCGCGCGATGCGCGCGGTCGACGGCGCCTTAGTGGTCGTCGACGCCGTCGAGGGCGCGATGCCCCAGACGGAGACGGTGCTCCGGCAGGCGCTCCGCGAGGGCGTGAAGCCGACGCTGTTCATCAACAAGGTCGACCGCCTCATCTCGGAGCTCCAGGAGGGGCCCCAGGAGATGCAGGAGCGGCTGATGTCCGTCATCGCCGACGTCAACGAGCTCATCCGCGGGATGGCCGAGAACATGGACGACATCCCCGAGGACTGGACCGTCTCCGTCGAGGACGGCACGGTCGGCTTCGGCTCCGCGCTGTACAAGTGGGGCGTCTCGATGCCCTCGATGCAGCGGACCGGCATGGACTTCGCCGACATCATGGAGCTGGAACAGAACGACAAGCGCCAGGAGCTCCACGAGCGGACGCCGCTGTCGGACGTCGTGCTCGACATGGTCTGCGAGCACTTCCCGAACCCGGTCGACGCCCAGCCCCGCCGCGTCCCGCGCATCTGGCGCGGTGATCCCGAGTCCGAGCTGGCCGACACAATGCGGCTGGTCGACGAGGACGGCGAGGTCGTCTTCATGGTCACCGACATCTCGATGGACCCGCACGCGGGCGAGATCGCGACGGGCCGCGTCTTCTCCGGCACGCTGGAGAAGGGCCAGGAGCTGTACGTCTCCGGCACCGCGGGCAAGAACCGAATCCAGAGCGTCGGCCTCTTCATGGGGTCTGAGCGCGAGGAGGTGGACCGCGTCCCGGCGGGGAACATCGCGTCCGTCACCGGGCTGCGCGACGCCATCGCCGGCTCCACCGTCTCCTCCGTGGAGATGACGCCGTTCGAGTCGATCGAGCACATCTCCGAGCCGGTCATCACGAAGTCCGTCGAGGCCCAGAACATGGACGACCTGCCGAAGCTCATCGAGACGCTCCAGCAGGTCGCCAAGGAGGACCCGACGATCCAGATCGAGATCAACGAGGACACCGGCGAGCACCTCATCAGCGGGCAGGGCGAGCTCCACCTCGAAGTGATCACCCAGCGGATCCGCGACAACCAGGGCATCCCGGTCATCACCGGGGAGCCGATCGTCGTGTTCCGCGAGCAGCCCCAGGAGGCCTCCCGCGAGGTCGAGGGGCAGTCGCCGAACCGACACAACAAGTTCTACATCACCGTCGAGCCGATGGCTCAGGAGATCGTCGACGCCATCCAGCTCGGCGAGGTCTCGATGGACATGCCCGAACTGGAGCGCCGCGAGGCGCTGCAGGAGGCCGGCATGGACAAGGACACCTCGCAGAACGTCGAGGACATCCACCGGACCAACATCCTCATCGACGACACGAAGGGGATCCAGCACCTCAACGAGACGATGGAGCTCGTCTTGGAGGGGCTTCAGGAAGCGCTCGACGACGGCCCGCTGGCCGCCGAGCCGGTCCAGGGGTCGCTGTTCCGCCTGCACGACGCGAAGCTCCACGAGGACACCATCCACCGCGGCCCGGCACAGGTCATCCCGGCGGTCCGCGACGCGGTCCACCGCGCGCTGATCGACGGCGAGGTCCGCCTGCTGGAGCCGATTCAGGACGTCCGGATCGACGTTCCCTCGGAGCACATGGGCGCCGCCTCCGGCGAGATCCAGGGCCGTCGCGGCCGCGTCGACGACATGTACCAGGAGGGCGACCTCATGGTCGTCGAGGGCATCGCGCCCGTCGAGGAGATGATCGGGTTCTCCTCCGACATCCGCTCGGCAACCGAGGGCCGCGCCTCGTGGAACACCGAGAACGCGGGCTTCCGCGTGCTCGTCGACAACCTCCAGCGCGAGAAGATCATGGAGATCCGCGAGCGCAAGGGGATGAAGCTGGAACTGCCGCAGTCGATCGACTACTTCTGAGTCGACGGCGCGGTTCGCGGTAGCCGGTCCCCGTTTTTCCTCTCTCTTTGAACTCCATTTCCCGCAGCGGCGCGGCCGTCAGCCGCGGATCCGCTTGACGGTCGATACCCCGCCGCCGAGGGCGAGGAACAGGCCGAGTACGGCCGCGAAGAGCGGGGCGTTCGACGTCTCCGTCTTCAGGAATCCCCCGTCCGGATCGGCGGGGTCGACGTAGGCGGTGGTCGACTCGCCGGCGGCGTACTCCGAGACGACCTCGCGGGCCGCCGACTCGGTGTCGTAGTTCGACGTGATCGCCGACGGGAAGACGCTGGTACTCGCGTACTCGGTCCCCTCGTATTCGTAGGTGAACCGGACCGTCGGCCGGTAGTCCACGCCCGGACTGCTCCCGCTCGACGCCGACTCGACGCCGACGTCGGTGACCGTGGCGTCGACCGCGACGGCGTCGTCGACCGCGTCCGACTGCTGCGTGTAATCGTACGCGCCGTAGCCGGTGACCGCGAGCCCGATCAGCAACAGGAGGACCGCCCCCTTGAGCGTCTTCGGGCCGTCGATCGAGAGCCCGCCGTCGCTCATTCCCCCGGCTCACCTCGGCTCGGTGAACGGCGGCTCGGCGCGGGTAACTGCGTCACGACGCTCGGCGGACTGCGTGGAGGGTGTCGCACGCCGGAGCCTCGGACCCCGCCGCCCATAACTGTGGGGATGCTCCCGCCCGCCGAATCCGTGCGCCGCGTTGACAGGCGCGAGAGCGAGGCAACGCCTGCCATCGCCGAAGGCTTATACCCGATCGTCCGACTCCGTTCGGGTATGCAGACGGGTACGACTCCCCCCCGGCGCACCGCGACGGAGCCACCCAGCGACCGCTCCACCCCGGGGACAGGAACGTGCCTGCGAGCGCGCGCCCTCGCCCCGGCCGGTCGCGGCGAGGCGCCGGAGGTGGCGGCGTGAGCGACCGTCGCGACGGGACGCCGGAGGCCGCGCTCGACGCGGAGGACGCGGCCGATTCGGCCGCCGCCGAGAGCGCGGACGCGGCCTCCCCGGACGGCGGCCACGCGGCCGCGACCCCCTCGACGCACACGGTCCGGCTGGAGCTCGTCGACGAGCCCGGCCAGCTGCTCGCCGCGCTCCACCCGATCGCGGACAACGGCGGCAACCTCCTGTCGATCTACCACGAGCGCGGGAACAAGACGCCCCGCGGGCGGATCCCGGTCGAGGTCGACTTCGAGGCGACCGCCGAGCGGTTCGAGGAGATCGTCGACGCGCTCCGCAGCGAGGGCGTGAACGTGATGCAGGCGGGCACGGAGCGGTACGCGGAGGAGGTGACGATCCTCCTGTTCGGCCACCTCATCGACACCGACCTCTCCGACACGCTCTCGCGGATCGAGGCCTGCGAGTCGGCGTCGGTCGCCGACGTGTCGCTCGCGGCCCCGCAGGGCACCGAGGAGGCGTCGAGCGCGCGGCTCCGCTTAGAGGCTCGCGCCGGCGAGACGGACGCGGCGCTGGCGGCGGTCCGCGAGCTCGCCGACGAGAAGGAGCTCCGCGTCGTCGAGCCGCTCACGGGGGTGGACGCGTGAGGCTCGCCGTGATCGGCGCGGGCGCCGTCGGGCGCTCCGTCGTCGAGCTGGCGGGCGAGTACGGCCACGAGGTCGTCGCGGTCGCGGACTCCTCGACGGCGGTCGTCGCGGACGGGGGCGGTGCGAGCGGGACCGGCGGTGCCGGCAGCACCGACGGCGTCGGCGTCGACCCCGACGCGGTCGTCGCGCGGAAGGCGGAGCGGGGAATCGTCGGCGACGCGGACCCGGCGGACGCGCTGGCGGCGGACTACGACGTCCTCGTGGAGGCGACGCCGACGACGCTGGGCGACGCCGAGCCCGGCTTCTCGCACGTGACTCGCGCGCTGGAACGCGACCGCCACGCGGTCCTCGCGAACAAGGGCCCGGTCGCGGAGCGGTTCGGCGACCTGCGGGCCGCGGTCGACGACAGCGACGGCGAGATCCGGTTCGAGGCGACCGTCGGCGGCGCGATCCCCGCGGTGTCGACCGTCGAGGACATCGAGCCCGGCCACGTCACCGCGGTCCGGGGCGTGCTCAACGGGACGGCGAACTTCATCCTGACGCGGATGGCCGCGGAGGGGCTCGACTACGACCACGTGCTCGCGGAGGCGCAGGACCTCGGCGTCGCCGAGGCCGACCCCTCCTTCGACGTGGACGGGACCGACGCCGCGCTCAAGTGCGTCATCCTCGCGAACGTGCTCTCCTTCGGCGCGGCCGACGACCCCGGCGACGCCCGGGAGTTCGCGCTCGACGACGCCGACGTCTCGGGGATCCGCGACGTGCCCGGCTCCGCGCTCCGGCTCGCGGCCGAGGACGGGCGGACGGTGCGGCTGATCGGCGAGGCGACCGGCGAGACGGTCCGCGTTGCCCCGCGGCTCGTCCCCGAGAACGGGACGCTCGCGGTCTCGGGGACGCAGAACATCGTCCAGATAGAGACCACCCACGCCGGCCGGCTCAACATCTCGGGGCGCGGCGCGGGCGGCCCCGAGACCGCGAGCGCGGTCCTCGGAGACGTGGGACGGCTGGAGTAGGCCGGCTCGTTCGGCCGGAGTATGCGGCTCCGCCCGCCGAGTCCGCCGCCGCGGACCGGGGGCGTGTGTCGCTCTGTCGTGTCCCGCGTTGTCGAGAATCGCCGGACGGCGGCGCGATACTCTGTGGCCCGTATCGAAACCGTTTTAGTGGAATCAACCGAAACTTACTCACAGAGCGCCTTAGCGCGTGATTACCCCATGAGTGACAAACCGCACCAGAACCTGGCCATTATCGGCCACGTCGACCACGGCAAGAGTACGCTCGTGGGTCGCCTCCTCTTCGAGACGGGGAGCGTCCCCGAGCACGTAATCGAGCAGCACCGCGAGGAAGCCGAAGAGAAGGGCAAGGGCGGCTTCGAGTTCGCCTACGTGATGGACAACCTCGCCGAGGAGCGCGAGCGCGGCGTCACGATCGACATCGCCCACCAGGAGTTCGACACCGACGAGTACTACTTCACCATCGTCGACTGTCCGGGCCACCGTGACTTCGTGAAGAACATGATCACGGGCGCCTCGCAGGCCGACAACGCGGTGCTCGTCGTCGCGGCAGACGACGGCGTCGCGCCTCAGACCCGCGAGCACGTGTTCCTGGCCCGCACGCTCGGGATCAACGAGCTCATCATCGGCGTCAACAAGATGGACCTGGTCGACTACCAGGAGTCCTCCTACAAGGAGGTCATCGGCGAGGTCGAGGACCTGCTCAACCAGGTCCGCTTCGCGACCGACGACACCACGTTCGTGCCGATCTCGGCGTTCGAGGGCGACAACGTCGCCGAGCCGTCCGAGAACACCGACTGGTACGACGGGCCGACCCTGCTGGAGTCGCTCAACAACCTGCCGGAGGCCGAGCCGCCGACGGACGCGCCGCTCCGCCTGCCGATTCAGGACGTCTACACCATCTCCGGCATCGGGACCGTCCCCGTGGGACGCGTCGAGACCGGAATCTTAAACACCGGCGACAACGTCTCCTTCCAGCCGTCCGACGTGGGCGGCGAGGTGAAGACGGTCGAGATGCACCACGAGGAGGTGCCCAAGGCCGAGCCCGGTGACAACGTCGGGTTCAACGTCCGCGGCATCGGCAAGGACGACATCCGCCGCGGCGACGTCTGTGGCCCCGCCGACGACCCGCCGAGCGTCGCCGAGACGTTCAAGGCGCAGGTCGTCGTCATGCAGCACCCGTCGGTCATCACGGCCGGCTACACCCCGGTCTTCCATGCCCACACGGCGCAGGTCGCCTGTACGATCGAGTCCATCGATCAGAAGATCGACCCGTCCTCGGGCGAGGTCGCCGAGGAGAACCCGGACTTCATCAAGTCCGGCGACGCCGCGGTCGTCACCGTGCGCCCCCAGAAGCCGCTCAGCATCGAGCCCTCCGGCGAGATTCCGGAGCTCGGCAGCTTCGCCATCCGCGACATGGGTCAGACCATCGCGGCCGGCAAGGTGCTCGAAGTCAACGAGCGATAACCGATGCAGCAGGCACGCGTCCGCCTCGCCGGCACGAGCCCCGAGGACCTCGACGACATCTGCGACGACGTCCGCGAGATCGCGGACTCGACGGGAGTCGCCCTGTCGGGCCCGATCCCGCTGCCGACGAAGACGCTCGAGATCCCGTCGCGCAAGTCCCCGGACGGTGAGGGGACGGCGACGTGGGAGCACTGGGAGATGCGCGTCCACAAGCGGCTTATCGACATCGACGCCGACGAGCGCGCGCTCCGCCAGCTGATGCGCGTCCAAGTGCCGAACGACGTCAGCATCGAGATCGTTCTCGAAGACTGAGCGCTAGGGCGTTTCTCTTTCCCCCTCTCGTTTTTTCGTCCCGTCCAGCGGCGGCGCCGCCGATCGCGTCTCGCCCGGGGTCCCGCCCCGCTCAGCTCGCGTCGAGCAGGCCCATCCGTCCGGCGACGAGCCCGCAGAACGCGCCCGTCGCGTGTGCGATCAGCGCGACGCCCGGCGCGGCCGTCGTCGCGGTGAGGACGACGGCGACGAGGCCGAACAGGAGCAGCTGGGCCCGCGAGGAGAGCCGCAGCCGGTCGAACAGCGTCGCGCTCACGACGTTGCCGGCGAGCAGATAGCCGCCGAGCGCGAAGACGGCGCCGCTGATTCCCAAGACGGCCGCCGGGGGACCGAGCAGGCTCCCGAGCGTCACCTGTGCGACGCCCGCCAGCGCGCCGGTGGCGACCACGAACGCGTGGAACCGCGGGCGGGTCGTCCGGCGCTCGACGAGGGGGCCGACGAGAAGCAGCGCGAGGGCGTTCGCCACGAGGTGGCCGACGGAGCCGTGCGCGTACACGCTCGTGACGAGGGTCCACGGCGCGACGGAGAGGGGGGTAGACAGCGCGAGGAGTCCGAAGAGGCCGACGAGGCTCAGGAGGGCCTGCGCGGCGCCGACGAGGAGGACGAGCGCGAGCGTTTCGAGGGTAGCGCGCATGAGGTGAGGGTTGGAACCGCGCGGTGAAAAGGGTGTGCGGGGGGTTCGTCTCCCGACCGGCTCGCGACTCAGATCACGTCGTCGGGGTCGTGCGCGTTCGCCATCCGGATCGCCTCGGCGGCGTACCGCTCGCGGTCGTCGGGGTCGTCGACGGTCCCGACGTTCGACGGCGCCGCGTCGACGGCGGCC
Organism: Halorubrum sp. SD41; assembly: GCF_058630335.1. Classification (NCBI taxonomy): domain Archaea; kingdom Methanobacteriati; phylum Methanobacteriota; class Halobacteria; order Halobacteriales; family Haloferacaceae; genus Halorubrum; species Halorubrum sp. SD41. Next base: position 13,600 of record NZ_JBZVGZ010000007.1, on the reverse strand, counting down.
GTGGTGTCGCGCACGTCGGAGAAGGAGGTGAGCGCGCGCTCCTTGCGGAAGTAGCGCTCGCCGTCCGGCGTCGCGTACGTGAGGATCACCATATTTTGCTCGTCGTCGGAGTAGGTGCGCTCGACGAGCCACATCCGCACGGCGTCGGTCGCGGAGCCGGGGACGGCCTCGTTCGCGTTCATGCGTGGTATTTCGATTTCCACGAACAAACGTGTTGCGTCGACCCGGAGCGGGGCCGCGCCGCCGCTCGCCTCCGCGAACCGCCAGCGTTTTATTCTTTAGGGCGACCTAAACGAATGGATGAACCCGCGCGTCGCCGCCGCTCGGCTCCGCGAGCGCCTCGTTCGACTTTGGGAGCGTCTGCCCCGGGGCTCGCTCGCGGTCGCGGGCACGCTCCTCGTCCTCGCGGTCGGCGGCGCGGTGTTGGCGCGGACCCTCGACGTCGGGACGGTCGTCGACGCGGCCGCGACCGCGGACCCGGCGCTGCTCGCCGCGGCGCTCGGCGCGTACCTGCTGTCGTGGCCCGTCCGCGGCCGGCGGTACGGAGATGTCCTCGCCCCGATGGGCCGCCGCTGCCGAACCGCGTTCCTCACGGCGGCGGTGTTCGCGAGCCAGACCGCGAATCTGATCGTCCCCGCCCGGGCCGGCGACGGCGTGCGCGCGTACCTGCTGAACGACCGGCGCGAGGTGTCGTACCCGACCGGCGTCGCGTCGCTGGCGGTCGAGCGCGCCTTCGACCTGGTCGCGCTCGGCGTCCTCGGCGGCGCCGCGCTCGCGGTCCTGCTCGTCGACGGGCGGGCCGCGGCGCCGGACGGGTCGGGGCGAGCGGTCGCGGCCGCCGGGGGGATCGCGGTCGCGGCCGCGCTCGGCTCGGCGGTCACCGTCGCGGTCGCCCGGAGCGACCGCCGGTTCGGTCCGACGCTCCGCGAGCGCGCCGACGGCTCCCGGCTCGCTTCGGTCGCCGACGCCGCGGTCCGGTTCGGCGCCGCCGTGCGCGTCGTGGCGGCGGACGGGGCCGCGCTGGTCCGGGTGTTCCTCGCCAGCGCCGTCGTCTGGGGACTGGACGTGGCCACCGCGGTCCTCGTGCTCGCGGCGCTCGTCGGCGGCTTCGGCGGCGGCGCCGCCCCCGTCACGCTGCTCGTCGTCGGTACCCTCGCGGTCTCGGCCGGGAACCTCGCGAAGGTACTGCCGCTCTCGCAGGGCGGGATCGGGCTGTACGAGGCCGCCTTCACCGGGATCGTCGTCGCCACGACGCCGATCGCTCCCGAGGTCGCGCTCGCCGCGGCGGTGCTCGACCACGCGCTGAAGAACGGCGTCACCCTCGTCGGCGGCGCGGTCGCGGCGGCCGCGTTCGACCTCTCGCTGACGGGCCGTCCGGACGAGTCCGCGCCGGAGACGGAATCGACCGCGGCGCCGACGGCGACGGACCGCTAGATTTTTAGGTCGGCCTAAAAACTATCGCACATGCCGACCACCGCCCAGCGTCCCGACGACTCGGACATCTGCGTGATCGTCCCGACGATACGGGAGTACGAGTGTCTCCGCGTGTACGTCGCGAACGCCCGCGAACACGGGTTCGACGTCTCGCGGCTCCACTTCCTCTTAGTCACCGAGGACTTCTGCGAGACCGACGAGATGCGCGCCATGCTCGACGACCTCGACGTCTCCGGCGAGGTGTTCGACGGCACCCGCCGCGAGGAGTGGTACGAGGCCAACGGCGTCGCGGAGTACGACCACGTCGTCCCGGCCGCGAGCCACGCCGAGACGAGCTTCGGCCTGCTGTACATGTGGGCCGACGACTCCTTCGAGTACGGCGTGTTCATCGACGATGACACGCTCCCGCACGACGACGTCGACTACTTCGGGCGCCACATGGAGAACCTCGCCTTCGACGGCGAGGTCGAGCGCGTGCGCTCCGACGAGGACTGGGTGAACGTCCTCTATGACGACGCCGACGAACACGGGCTCTACCCGCGCGGCTACCCGTACTCGGCGATGGACGAGACGGTCGAGACGGACGCGGTCGACGTCGACGCCGGCGAGGTCGTCGCCTCGCAGGGGCTGTGGACGAACGTCCCCGACCTCGACGCGGTGCGGATCCTGATGGACGGTGACCTGGAGGGGCAGGCGCAGACCCGCACGACCGCCGACGACTTCGGCGAGGACTTCGTCGCCGCGCGCGGCAACTACCTCACCGTCTGCTCGATGAACCTCGCGTTCCGCCGCGAGGTGATCCCGGCGTTCTACCAGCTCCCGATGGACGACAACGAGTGGGACGTGGGCCGGTTCGACGACATCTGGTCGGGCCTCTTCTTAAAACGCGCCTGCGACGTGCTCGGCAAGCGGATCTACAACGGCGACCCGCTGTGCGAACACAACAAGGCCCCGCGGTCGACGTTCGACGACCTCGCGAACGAGGTGGCCGGGCTGGAGCTGAACGAGCACGTCTGGGAGGTCATCGACGGCGCGGGCGCCGACGCCGACTCGTACGAGGCGGTGTTCGACGAGATGGCCGACGCGCTCGCGGAGGGCGACTTCTCCGAGTGGAACAACGGCGCGTTCCTCAACTACTGCGGCGAGTACATGCGCGACTGGCTCGACTGCCTCGACGGGATCCGGCGGACGCCGGCGCCCGCGGACGACTGAATCGACACGACTAAAAGTATTTAGGTAAGCCTAAAACACATGACGAACCACGAATCCGACGGACACGACGGACGCGACGTTCGACGACGAAAGTTCATCGCGGCCGCCGGCGCGGTCGGCGCGGCGGGGATCGCCGGCTGTAACGGGACCGGCGACGAGGGCGACGGCGGCGACGGGAGCGACGGCGGGTCCGCGGTCGGCCAGATCGGGTCCGGCCGCGCGGGCCGCGGGCTCCCGGGCGGCACGCCGATGGCCGAGATGCCGGCGCTGGAGGGCGAGCTCACCGTCTACTCCGGCCGCGGCGAGTTCCTCGTCGGCGAGCTCGTCGGCTACATCGACGACCTGTACGACGACTTCGACCTCACCGTCCGGTACGGCGGCTCGACCGACCTCGTGAACCAGATCATCAACGAGGGCGAGGGGTCGCCCGCGGACGTGTTCTACTCTGTCAACTCCGGCGCGCTCGGCGCGCTCGCGGACCAGGGGCGCACGCAGGAGCTCCCGTCCGAGGTGACCGACAAGGTGCGCGAGGAGTTCCGGACCGAGCAGTGGATCGGCACCTCCGGGCGCGCCCGGACGGTCCCGTACAACACCGACGAGTACTCGGAAAGCGAGATGCTCGACGACATCATGGCGTACCCCGAGGAGTTCGAGGGCGACCTGGGCTGGGCGCCGTCGTACGGCTCCGCGCAGGCGTTCATCACCGCGATGCGCATCCTCGAGGGCGAGGAGGCCACCCGCGACTGGCTCGAGGCGATGGTCGAGCGCGGCGCCTCGACGTACCCCGACGAGTTCGTCACCTGTCAGGCGATCGCCGACGGCGAGATCGACGCCGCGTTCACGAACCACTACTACATCCAGCGCGTGATCGACGGGAACCCGGAGGCGCCGATCGCCACCTCGTTCACCGAGGGCGACGCCGGCGCGGTGTTCAACGTCGCGGGCGCCGCGGTCGTCGACACCGCGTCGGACGACGACCTCGCGGCCAACTTCGTCCGGCACCTGCTGTCGGCCGAGGCGCAGGACTACTTCGCGCGCTCCACCTTCGAGTACCCGCTGATCCCGGAGGTCGAGCCGATCGGCAACCTCCCGCCGATCGACGAGCTCGACGTCCCGGACCTCGACCTGACGCAGCTGTCGAACCTCGAACCGACGATCGACCTCATGCGCGACGCCGGCGTCCAGATCTGAGGTCGCCTCACCCACACCACGCCCATATCACCCCCGCTCACCGTTCGTGTCACTCCTTCCACCGTCCGTGCGGGCCCACCGACTCGCCGTCCGACTCCGCCAGCGGCTCGCCCGCGCCGACCGCGTGACGCTCGCGGCCGCGCTGGTCGCCGTCGCGGCCGGCGCCCTGACGTTCGCGATCGCCGCCACCGTCTTCTCGCACCACTCCGCGAACCACGACGAGGGCGTCTACCTCACGCAGGCCGCGCTCCTCTTAGGCGGCCAGTTGGAGTTCCACGCCGGCCCGCTCGCCGACGCCGTCCACCCGTGGTTCTTCATCGAGGACGACGGCCGGCTCTACCCGAAGTACAACCCCGTTCCCGCGGCGACGTTCGCGGTCTCGATGTGGCTGTTCGACGAGCCGCGCGTCACGCTCGCGGCGATCGCCGCGGGCAACGCCGCCCTGGTGTACCTGCTCGGCTCGCAGACGTTCGGCCGGCGGGCGGGGCTCGCCGCGAGCCTCCTGTTCGCGGCGTCGCCGATGGCGATCGCGACGTCGTCGGCGTTCCTCCCGTACGCGCCCACGACGTTCTTCAACCTGGTCTTCGCGGTCGCGTACCTCCGCGGGGTCCGCGACCGGTCGCTCGCGGCCGCCGGCGTCGCGGGCGTCGCGATCGGGATCGCGTTCTTCTCGCGGCCGTACACCGCGGTGCTGTTCGCCGCGCCGTTCATCGCCCACGCGCTGTGGCGGGTGGGGGCGGCGGTCCGCCGCTTTGGCGCCGAGACGGGGCGGTCGACGCCGCGCGCGTTCGCGGCCCTCGGCCGCCGCGCGGTCGCGGTCGGTCGGTCCGGCGAGCTCCCCGGCCCGATCCGTCGCCAGGGGTTGACGGCGCTGTTCGGCGTCCTGTTCGTCGGCGTCACGTTCGCGTACAACGCCCGGATGACGGGGTCGCCGCTCGTGTTCCCGTACCAGGAGTTCGCGCCGATGGACGGCCCGGGCTTCGGCGAGCGGCGCATCCTCGGCCACTCGGTCGACTACACGCTCGAACTGGCGCTTGAGTCGAACGGGTACGCGCTCGCCGAGATCGCGACCCGGTGGTTCGTCGCCGGCCCGCTCGGCACCGCGCTGGCGGTCGGGGGCGTCGCGGCCGCGCTCTGGGGGTGGCTCGCGGGCGGCGACCCCCGCGGCCTCCTCGGCGGAGCGTCCGCCGGCGCCGCGCGGGTCGCCGACGGCGGCGACGTCGATGACTCGCCGGGAGCGCCCGCCCCGTCCGACTCCCCCGCGTTCCGCCGGACCGCGGCCGCGCTGCTCGCCGGCGTCGCGGGCTCCGTCGTCGTCGGGAACCTGTACTTCTGGGGGACCCACAACGCGCTCGCGGACCTCTCGGACCCGACCGACGGGCTCGCGTCGCTGTTCGGCCCGTTCTACCACTTCGACCTGCTCGTCCCGCTGGCGGTGTTCGGTGGACTCGGCGTCGCCGTCGGGTGGCGGGGGCTCGTCGCGGCCCGCGAGCGGCTCGCGGCCCGGGGCGTCTCGCCCGCGGTCACCCGCGTCGCGCTCGCCGTCGTCGTCGCCAGCGCGGTCGCCGTGGCGGGCGTCGCGGCCGTCGACGCCGCCTCCGAGCCGATCGACCGGAACGCCGCGGTCGGCGAGAAGCTCGAGGCCGCGTACGCGCCGATCGACGAGACGACGTTCGAGGACGGGCTCGTGTTCCTCCCCACGCCGTACGGCGAGTGGCAGAACCACCCGTTCCAGTACCTCCGGAACGGGCCGGGGCTCGACGGCGACGTCGTGTACGCGCTCGAACGCGACCCGGTGGAGAACTTCGCCGTGTTGGACGCCTACCCCGACCGCACGCTGTACCGCTACGGCTACCACGGCGTCTGGGGCGTGAGCCCGGACGCGCGCGTCGTTCCCAAGCTTGAGGCGCTGGACCGGCGGTCGGGGGCCCGCATCGACGCGGAGACGACCGTCGGCGTCCCCGACCGCGTCGCCCGCGCGCAGGTCCGCGTCGACCCGCGTCGGGGCGCCCCGGGCGGCCCGGACCACGTCTCCTACACCGTGAGCGACCTCGGCGAGTCGCTCGCGGTCGACTGGGCGCTGACGCCCGAGGGCGCCCGGCTGTCGGGCGCGGGCGCGGCGGCCGCGGGCGACGGCGCTGCCGGAAACGCGACCGAGCCGGTCCCGTTCGACCCCGACGGCGACGTGATCGCCGTGACCGTGACGCTCGTCGACCCCGCGGGCGCGACGTACACCTACCGGCAGGAGGTCACGGTGCGGGTGACGGAGGGTGACGAGGCGGGAGCCGACGGCGAGCGCGTCGAAGTCGTCTGGCCGCCCGAGCGCTCGACCTGTCGGCTCGTGACGGAGTGCGGCAACGAGGGGACGTACCTCCCCGACGAGCCCCAGACCCACCCCGAGTGGGTCGTCTTCGAGACGGACGCCGAAGCGAGCGACTAATACATCGATTTCTTATAAATAGTTGTCAGCAGATCGGCGGCGAACACCTCCAAAGCCCCAGCCGCTCGCTTATAAATAGTTGTCAGCAGATCGGCGGCGGCCACCTCCAAAGCCCCAGCCGCGAGGCCGCAGTACGCTCGCTGCGCTCCTCGGTCGCGCTGCTCCCTGCGGTGCTTACATCGCCTACTGCGGCCTCGCGACTGCCCCTTTGAGTCCCACCCCGCACAGCCCCGCACGGCACCTCACGCCTCCTCAGCCTCGCGATTCGCTCGGGCTCCCTCCGGTCGCCCCTCACTCACCGCGTCCCTCGCGCGTGCTGGCTCGCGGCCGCCGAGGGCGGCCGCTCGCAGGCGCGCGCCGACCGCATCCGCGCGTTCATTTATAAGTAGTCGGCGCCGCCGCTCACGAGTGTAGAAACGTCGCCGGCGGCGGTCCACTGTGCCCACAGTGTACCTCCGGACCGCCGTCCGACGACGGCGTCGAGGGACGAGGTGCCCTCAGAACCGTCGGAGCTGCTCTTCGAGACAGACGGTGACGATCGACTTCGCGATGGCCGCGCCGCCGCCGATCGGGTCGAGCTTCGTCTCGCCGAGGCGCTCGGCGTAGCGGATCGGCCGCTCGCGCACGTCGTAGCCCCGCATCAGCGGGCGGATGAGCAGTTCGGCGGAGAGGCCGGTGTTCTCCGTCCAGCCGATCTCCTCGACCACGTCGCGGCGGTACGCGCGCATCCCCGTGGTGGTGTCGTGGACGCGCTCGCCCATCAGCAGGCTCGCGAGCGCCGCGAACGCGTGGTTGCCGAAGCGGTTGAACGCCGGCATCGCATCCGCGCCGTGGTAGAGCCGGTCGCCGCTCACCACGTCGGCGCCGTCGTTGATCTCCGCGAGGAACTCCGGCAGCGCCTCCATCGGGTAGGTGTCGTCGCAGTCGGTCGTGACGACGACCGGGCGGTCGGGCGTCAAGATCGCCTCGCGCACGGCGACGCCGTACCCCTGCGGCTCCTGCTCGACGACGGTCGCACCGTGCTCGCGGGCGATCTCCGGCGTTCGGTCGGAGGAGCCGTCGACGCAGACGACCTCCGCCTTCCCGTCGGTCACCTCGTCGATGTCGTTGAGGACGGTTCCGATGGCCTCCTCCTCGTTGTACGTCCCCATCACGACGCTGAGGTCGTCGAAGGTGAACCCGTCGCCGTCCGCGGCGCCGACCGCCGCGTCCGTCTCTTCGGTCGGGGCCGCGTCCGCGCCGTCAGTCGCGTCTGTCCCGTCGTGCGAGCCCGTTTCGTCGGCCGAATCCGTCTCGATCGAGGCCGCGGAGCCGTTCGTCGCGTGTGCTGAGTCGCTCATTACCCGTCTCTCCGTTCGCACGCACTTGAACTTTTAGGTTTACCTAAAACGACTGTGAACGGGACTCACATCCCGGAGAGCCGGGCTTCCACGTCGTCGGCGACGCGGAGCGCGAGCGCGGCGATGGTGAGCGTCGGGTTCATCGCGCCGCTCGTGGGGAAGACGGAGCTGGAGGCGATCCAGCAGTTGTCGAGGTCGTGGGTCCGACAGTCGGCGTCGACGACGCCCGAATCGGGGTCGTCGCTCATGCGCGTCGTCCCCATGTGGTGGTAGGCGGGGCCGGTGGCGTCCGGGCCGGCGACCCACTCGACGTCGGCGCCGAGCTCCTCTAAGATCTCGACCTGGATCTCGTTCGCCCGCTCGATCGTGTCGAGCGCGCGGTCGCCGACGGTCCACTCCATCTGCGGCACGGGGTTGCCGCGGTCGTCGGTGCGGTCGTCGGCGAGGGTGATCCGGCTGTCGGCCCGCGGCGCCTGCTCGACGAGCCCGCCCATCGCAATGTGGTTCCCGTACCCGTCGCGGAGCCGCTCTAGGAGCGGGTCGCCCCAGTCGTCGCCCGTGAGCGCCATCTCCACCGGCGAGGGGCCGGCGTAGTTGAAGAACTCCAGCTTGAACGGCGCCTGCTCGGCGTCGGCCTCGTCGTAGAACTGGTCGCAGGCGCTGGTGTAGAAGCCGACGTGGTTCTGTCTCGTCTCCTCGTCGAGCGTGCCGCCCGCGCCCGCGAACAGGTGGTCCATGAAGAACTCGCCGACGTGGCCGCTCCCGTTCGCGAGCCCGTCGGGGTAGCGGTCGGAGGCGGACAAAAGGAGGAGCCGCGGCGTCTCCACGCCCCCGGCGGCGACGACGAACGCGTCCGCCTCCTGTCGGTGGCGCTCCCCGTCCGGCGTCGCGTAGACGGCGGCCGTCACCCGGTCGTCGCCGTCGTGTTCCAGCCGCTCGACCGGCGCGCGGTCGACCACGGTCGCGCCCTTCTCCTCCGCGCGCTCGACGTGGACCGTCGCGTCGTACTTCGCGCCGCTCGGGCAGACCGGCTGGCAGGTGCCGTAGCCGACGCAGGGCGACCGGTCGTCGTACGGCTCGGAGTTGCGCGCGTTCGGCACCGAGTGCATGTCGATCCCCAGCTCCTCGCAGGCCTCGGCGAACAGCGAGTCGCTGTAGGAGGGCTCGAACGCCGGCATCGGGTGCGGCTCCTCGCGCGGCGGCGCGTAGGGGTTGTCGGAGGCGCCCGCGACGCCCAGCTCCTTCTCCGCCTCGGCGTAGTACGGCCGGAGGTCGGCGTAGTCGATGGGCCAGTCCGGGCCGACGCCCCGCTCCGTGCCGGAGTTGAAGTCGTCCTCGTGGAGCCGCATCACCATCCCCTGCCAGTGGAGCGTCGACCCGCCGACCCCCTTCACGCGGGCGTGGTTGAGCGGGTAGAACCAGTCGCCGGCGTTCTCGTGGGCGTCGCGCGCGCCGCCGACGCCCCACACGTCCGGCCGGCCGTAGAACGGCCGAATCGCCCGCTCCTGTCTGGCGAGGCGGTCGGCGGGGTCGAACCGCGGCCCGGCGTCGAGGACCACCACGTCGCGGTCGCCCGCGAGCCGGTCGGCGACGAGCGCGCCCGCGGGACCGGCGCCCACAACGCAGACGTCGGCGTCGGGGACCGGAGTGCGGTCGACCTCCTCGCCGGCGCCTCCCTCAGCCCCCGACCGCCCGTCGCCGACGCTCTCGGCGCCGCTCATCGCGGCCCCTCCTGGTAGCTCTCCGCGCCGCCGGCGTACCCCTGCGGGTTCTCGATACCGACGAGCTCGCCGCCCGTCGGCGACGAGTACAGCGCGAGCAGCAGCTCGTTGACGACGAAGAAGCGGACGCGCTCCGCGGCCGTCCCCCCGGGGTCCTCCTCGGCCGTGTCCGCGCCGAGCTCGCGGAGCAGGTCGTCGCGCTCGGCCGCCGAGAGCTCGGCGACTGGCGCGTCGTACCATGACCGGGCCGCCGACTCGACCTCGGCGACGGCGGCGCGGACGCCCTCGGCGTGCGCCGACCCGTCGAGGCGCCCGTCGAGGAAGCGGTCGACGAACGCGTCGATCCCGGAGACCTCCTCGGGGTAGAGGACCCGCGCGGCCGCAGTCATCGCCTCGCGGACCGCCTCGTCGTCCGGGGCGCCCTCGCCGTCCCACGCCGCGTCGGCCTCGCCGTCTCCCGGTCGGCCCCGATCGTCGGTCGCCCGACGGACGCCGAGCGCGACCCCGCCGGTCGCGCCGATCGCGGCCAGCGCGGCCGCCGCGTCGCGTCGCGTCAGTTCCATGGAACTTTTTAGGCAGCCCTAAATTCATATATCCGTCGGAGTGCGCTCGCCGGGCGATCGGAACCCCTAACGCGGGGCGGCCCCTCGCTCGGACAGAGCGACTCCCTCCTCCGTACAATGACCCTGCGAACCCGGATCCGCGACCGGCTGACCGACGGCGACGACAAGCTCCCGATCGGGCTCACGCTGCTGTGCGCGGCGATCGCCGGCACGCTCGTGTCCCCCCTGACGTGGCTCGTGATCAGGGCGGCGGCCGTCGACCGGCAGCGGGCGATGGACCTCGTGTTCAGCGCCGGCACCGCCGAGGTGCTCGTCAACAGCCTCGTGCTGATGGCGGGCGTCACCGCCGCCTCGATCCTCATCGGCGTGCCGCTCGCGTACCTCACCGCCCGGACCGACCTCCCGTTCCCCCGCTTCTGGTCCGTCGCGGCCGCGCTCCCGCTCGTCGTGCCGAGCTACGTCGGCGCCTTCTCGTTCGTCTCCGCGTTCGGCCCGCAGGGGGCGTTCCACAACGTCCTCGCGCCGCTGGGTGTCGAGCGGGTGCCCAACATCTACGGCCTCTCCGGAACGATTTTCGTGATCACGCTGTACACCTACCCCTACGTCTACCTCACCACCCGGGCCGCGCTGCTGTCGTTCGACACGACGATGCTGGAGGCCGCCCGGACGCTCAACCACGGCCGGCTCGCGGCGTTCCGCCGGGTGACGCTCCCGACGATCCGGCCCGCGATCGCCGCCGGGGCGCTGCTCTCGGCGCTGTACGCCGTCTCCGACTTCGGGACGCCCTCGATCATGCAGCTCCCGGTGTTCACCCGACAGATCTACGTGGAGTACAACTCCTTCGGCAGCGACTACGCCGCGCTGCTTTCCCTCCAGCTGCTCGTCGTGGTCATCCTCGTGCTCGCCCTGGAGTGGGCCGTCCGCTCGGACCGGAACACGAGCGGCGACGACGCGGGGCGGACGGACGACCGGGTGTCGCTCGGCCGCCTGCGCTGGCCCGCGACGCTGCTGCCGGCCGCGGTGTCCGGCACCGCGCTGCTCGTCCCCCTGTGGATCCTCGGGCTGTGGCTGCTCCGGGCCGAGTCCGGGCGCCGCCCCTCGCTGGCGTTCGAGCCGATCATGGTGCTCAACTCCGTGTCGGTCTCCGCGGCGGCGGCCGTCGCCGCCGCGCTCGCCGCGATCCCGGTCGCGTACTTCGCCGCGAACCACGACTCGCCGTTCGCGGTGATCTTCGAGCGGGCGACGTACGTCGGCTTCGCGGTGCCCGGCATCGTGTTGGCGCTCGCGTTGGTGTACTTCGGCTCCGGCTACGCGCCGTGGCTCTACCAGACGCTCCCGCTCCTCGTGTTCGCGTACGTCGTCCGCTTCCTCCCCCAGGCGGTCGGGTCCACGCGGACCTCCATCCTCCAGATCGACCGGCGGCTCGTCGAGGCCGCGCGCACCCTCGGTGAGTCGTCGACCGGCGCGTTCAGGCGCGTCACGTTCCCGCTCACGCGCTCCGGCATCGTCGCCGGCGCCGCGCTCGTGTTCCTCACGACGATGAAGGAACTGCCCGTCACGCTCGTGCTCCGCCCGACCGGGTTCGACACGATCGTCACGCAGATCTGGCGCGCGCAGCAGAACGCGTTCTACCAGTACGCGGTCGTCCCCACGCTCATTCTGCTCCTCATCTCCGGGCTCTCGATGGTCGTCCTCCTCACGCAGGAGGGCGGCGAAGAGGGACTGTGAGGGGCGAGAGCGGCTCGGCGCGTCGACCGCGTCGGCGCACGGCGGACCGATCGCTTCCGCTCGGCAGCTGTTCTGAATCAAGTGTACAAGATCGGAGCTGCGGATCCGACGGCGAAACGCGGATCAGTCGGCGGTCGACGTCTGCTGTTGCCGCGTCACGCGGAGCGAAGTGACCGTCGTGTAGAGGACCGCGGCCGCGACGACGACCGCCGCGCCGATGACGAGTACCAGTCCGAGCAGCTCAAGCGTCGAGTTGCCGAGGTAGGACCCTATTTCGCCGATACCCACGGCGATGGAGCCGACCAGCAGCATCCCGCCGAAGTACACCTTGATCTCGTCGGAATCGACGACCGCGGTCGCGGCGGAGCCGACGCGCGCGCCCAGCGCGCTCCCGAACAGCAGCGGGGCGACGATACCGAGGTTCACGCCGCCGCCCTGCCCGTAGAGGTAGCTCCCGAGCCCGCCGGAGAAGACGATCTCGAAGAGGTCCGTGCCGACCGCGACGGGCACCGGGACGCCGATCGCGTAGATCATCGCTGGCATCCGGATGAAGCCGCCGCCGACGCCGAGGAAGCCGGACAGGACGCCGGTCGCGAAGGCGACGGCCGTGATCACCCACGCGGAGACGCGGACGTCGCCGCGGAGCGTCACCATCGGCGGAATGCGAACGGTCCGCTGGATTTTCTTGGCGATCTCGGGGATCTCGTACTCGTCGAGGTCCCTGTCGGTCGCCTCGTGGTCGATTCCGCCCCCGCCGTCGCCCTTGAGGGCGTCGCGGGTGACCATCGCCCCGACGCCGCCGAGCAGGACGACGTAGGCGACGCTGATGACGCCGCCGGCGAGCCCCATCGATTCGAGGTAGTAGACGCTGGCGCGCCCGGCCTCGATTCCGATCGTCGTCCCCGTGATCATGATCGCGCCGAGCTTGTAGTCCACCTGCCCGAGGTCGTGGTGTTTCAGCGTCGCGATCACGGCCGTCCCGAAGACGAACGCCATCCCGCTGCCGACCGCGACGGGGGCGGAGTAGTCTAGCATGAGCAGGGCGGGGGTGACGAGGAACGACCCGCCCATGCCGAAGAACCCGAACAGGACGCCGACGACGAGGCCGAATCCGACGAACAGGGCGAGCATCTCGGGGCTCGTCCCCAGGAAGCCGGGCCCGCTGAGAAGGCTACCGAGCACTCGCGTCACCTCCCACGACGAGTTCCATCAGATAGGGACCGACGAGCCGTTCGAGGCCGCCGTACCCCACGTACAACACGAACGCTTCCAGGAGGATCGCGCCGATAAGCAGGGCCGTCTCCGGGTCCCACGTGGGAATCTCTAATCCTGCCATCGACTCTCCCTCCGACTTCCGAACGCGGAATTTCGCTTCTGGCACATTTCTGCTCACTCTCCCCTACCCGCTTCGTACCTATAACGGTTTTGGGCTTACTGTACAATACTATATTCGGGTAACCTCGGCCGGAGTACCGATAACTTACGGAAAGGTTTTGCCTGCGAGGAGCCTCGCGGACCGTCGGTGGGCGTTGCCCTCGTCGGACTCTGGAAGCTCCTGTCGATCGTTTATAAATGACTGGCTGTGGATCGGTGGAAAGCGCCTCTAACTTCCGAGTCGTTCGCTTATAAACAACTGACCGTGGATCGGCGGCGAACACCTCCAAAGCCCCAGCCGTGAGGCGGGCACACGCTCGCTGTCGTTCGAGACGCCTCCGGCGTCTCGTGATGACGAAACGGCTCCGCCGTTTCGAACCACGCTCCTCGTCACTCGCTTCGCTCGTTCCTACGGTGCTTGCGTCGTCATCAGAACGCTTCGCGTTCTGATTGGCTCACGAGAGCTGCGCTCTCGTGAACGCCTGCGCCCGCCTCACGGCAGCGCCGGGCGACCGGCCCCGGGCAAACCGCGCGGGGGGCGGCCGCGGCCGCCCCCCCTGGTGCCCGCCCCCCGCGCCCCCGCCCCGCACCCCCGAC
>NZ_JBZVGZ010000006.1:0-132032 GCF_058630335.1 Halorubrum sp. SD41 | reverse complement strand
CCACGGGTCGCCGCCTACCCACTCATACGGGATACTTCCCACCAAGCCCACGGACAACGCGTCCGTGGGCTTTTTTTCATACACGGAGAGCCGCCGCGCTCGCATTTCACCCGCTTTTCGCGACTATTGGTCGCCGATCTCGGTTGCGTGGTCCGAAGTCGTTGTAACCGAATTTGCTGAGTCGTGGACTCGGTACGCGTTGTTTCGCGGACGACTCACCGTGCTCGGCTGATCGTCTCGCGAGAAGGCGTATCAGTACTAATAGTCTCATCCGTAAGTTTATCACTTTTGTCGATGAACCCAACGTATCGTGGATGGATCGAACGGCGCGGCACGACTGTTCTGCGGCGGCCAGCCGTCGGTTCGTGACGGAGTGGCCTCGGAGCGTGTCGTGTCCGTGTTGTTCGGGACCGATGTCGAGGCGTGGCGGAGCGGATGGGAGCGAAGGCCGGCGGGCCCGCCGGCCCGCGAGGCGGTGGTGGACGTGAGCGACGTCGCTCGGAGCGGGGCCGCCGCTTCAACGCAGGTGGTGCCAAACAACGGGCTCGCGTACACCGTTCTCGGCCGCGACGCCGAGAGCGAGCGAGTTCTCGACGCCGTCGACGATCACCTCGACGGAGTCCCCTCGGGAATGGTCGACGTGGTAATCGACGACGTAGCGCCCGTCGCCGCTCGGGGCGGCGTCGACGCCGCCGTCGCGTTCGTGGACCGGGTCCTCGAACGGTTCGTGGACCGAGCGAACCGGGTGGCGATCGGGTGTTCCTTCGAGGGGTCCGCGGAGTTGCTGTCGCGCGTCGGCGGTCGCGTCGACGCCGTCCTCGGTGCCGACGCGGACGCGACGGCGGCGGTCGAACGGCTCTCCCGCGACGACCCCACGACCTTCGGATACGTCCGCCGTCACTGGGTCGAGGCCAAGCGCGGCATCGAGACGTGCGACCGGAACTACCCGCAGTCGAAACAGGTCCACGCCGCGCTGACCGACCCGGAGACGACGCCGCGGACGCTGGGGGCGACCCTGTCGGGACTGGTCACGCTCGGCGCGCTGGAGACGTGGGGAGACACCGTGGGGCCGACCCGATACGATCTCACCGCGTACCGGCCGGAGCGGGCGTGGGCGGTCGGCGCCGCGCTCGAAGCGGGCGCCTCCGAGGAGTGAAACGGCTGCGGCGCTGACTCAGGTCGTCAGTCGCTCGCATCGTTTCGTCCGTCGGGCGGCGCGACGCGGTTGAGGTCGGTCTCTACCACGGTGCCGTCGGGCTCGAGCGTCACGCTCCCGAGAGCGGCGGTCTCACCGGTGTCGTACCGCGCGGCGACGGCCTCCAGGGTCGGGCGGCGGTCGAGTCGCTCCCACACGGCCTCCGCGACCAGCGACTGGAACGCCTCGGGGTCGGTCCACCCGGCGTCGATGTCGGAGGGGACGCCGACGACGACTCGGAGCTCCGTCTCGGCGACGCGGATGCCGACGCCGAACGTGTCCGCACACATGAGCGGTGGTTCGCGCCGGGGTGTGAAATCACCGTCGGCGGAGACCGAGCGGGGAACCTCGCCGTACACACGGGTCGGTTCTCGAAACCCGTAAGCGCCCGTCGCTCGAACGACCACGAGAACCGATGAGTCCGAAGCCAGCGGTGTCGCCGAAGGCGGGGCTGGCGGCCGCGGTCGTCGCGGTGAGCGCGGGCGCGATCCTCGTCCGCCTGAGCGACGCGCCGAGCTCGGTCGCCGCGTTCTACCGGGTGCTGTTCACGACCCTGCCGCTGGCCGCGATAGCGGCGTGGCGGTACCGCGGAGAGTTCGCGCGGATCCGGTCTCGCGACCTCGCGTTCGCGGTGCTGTCCGGGGTCGCGCTCGCGGTCCACTTCGCGGCCTGGTTCGAGAGCCTCCGGTGGACGAGCGTCGCCGCGAGCGTGACCCTCGTTCAGGCGCAGCCGGTGTTCGTCTCGATCGGCGCGTGGCTGCTGTTGCGCGAGCGCGTCACGCGTCGGATGGCCGCGGGCATCGCGGTCGCCGTCGGCGGGATGGCATCGATGTCGCTCGGCGACTTCCTCGGCGGCGTGGCGGTCGGTCCCCGTCCGCTGTACGGCAACGCGCTGGCGCTCGCGGGCGCCGTCGCCGCCGCGGGCTACGTGCTGGCCGGTCGCTCGCTGCGGCAGCGCATCTCGCTGATACCCTACGTCACCGTCGTGTACGGCGTCTGCGTGGTCGTTCTGCTCGCGTTCGTCCTCGTCGCGGGACACCCACTCACGGGATATCCCGCCCGGGAGTGGCTCCTCTTCGCCGGGCTCGCGGTCGGGCCGGGGCTGCTCGGTCACACCGTCCTCAACTGGGCGCTCGCGCATCTCGAATCGAGCGTCGTCTCCGTCTCGCTGCTCGGCGAGCCGGTCGGTGCGACGCTGCTCGCGTTCGCCCTGCTGTCGGAGACGCCGACGCCGGTGACGATCGCGGGCGGATGCGTCGTCCTCGCCGGTATCTACGTCACCGCGACGGCGGCTCGGACGTAGCGTTTTCAGCACCGATATTTTGGGGTGAACGTTGAAGCCACCCGAACGAGTGGACCGGGTATGGACCGGCGAACGGTCGTCGCGTTCGTGGGCGAGGACCCGAGCGCGAGCGAACGCGTGTCCCGCGCGGTCGACGCCGTCTGGGGCGGCCCGAGCGGACCGGAACTCCGCGCGTTCGTCCCGACGGATCTCGACGACGACCGCGGCGGCGAGGATCCGCTGAACGAGACGTGCGGCGTCGTCGTCACCGCCGCGGCCGCGACCGAGGATCGGGTGACGGAGCGGCTCGCGGCGCTCCCGTCGAACGTGCCGGTGATCGCGCTCGTCGAGGACGCGACGCCGACGGCGGTCAGAGCCCTGCTCGCGGCCGACGCAGACGACATAGTCGATGCCGGCGACTGGGGGTCCGATCCAGACGAGATCGACGCGACCCACCCGCTCGCCGAACGGCTCGCGAGCCGACTGGATCCCGACCGCGTCCGACTCGGCAGCGACGACGTCGCCCGTCTCTCCGAGGTGTTGCTCGACGCCGGAACGACGCTGATGAGTACCCGCACCGACGAGGTCGGGACGAAGATCGAGTGGACGATGGAGAACGTCGGCGAACACGCCGGGCTCGATCGGATCGTCTGTTACCGGGAGGACGGCGGGCAGTTCGTCCCCGCGTACGGCTGGTGTCCCGACGGGTCCGAGCCGGAACCGCGACCGTTCGAGGAGTTCCCGGACCCCGAACAGCTGTCGACGTTCGGCAACGTCGCGCGCGGATCCGTCCCTGCCGGGAACGCGGACGGCGAGGGCGGCGAGGTCCGGGTCGCGGAATCGCCGGCGACGGTTCACGTCCCGCTCGTCGTCGACTGGGAACTGAGCGGGATCGTCGCGTTCGAGTCCGACGACCCCCGCGCCTGGACGGACGACGAGGTCGACCTGTACCGCACCCTCGGCGACCTGATCGCGCACACGATCGCGCGCAACGACCGCCGAACGGCGCTCCGACGGCAGGCGGAACAGCTGGAACAGTTCAGCGCGGTCGTCTCACACGACCTGCGGAACCCCCTGAACGTGATTTCGGGCTACCTGTCGCTCTCCGAGGACGAACTCTCCCCGTCGCGGTACGACGCCATGAGCGGCGCGGTCGACCGCATGGAGACGCTGATCGACGACCTGCTCATGCTCGCGCGGCGAGGCGAGGCGATCGGCGAGACAGAGCCGGTCCCGATCGCGGCCGTCGCGGAGGAGGCGTGGGGGTCGGTCCGCGCGCCCGACGCGACGCTCACGATCGCCGACGAGGTCGGTCGCGTCGAGGCCGACCCGGGTCGGCTCCGGCAGGCGCTGGAGAACCTCTTCCGGAACGCGATCGACCACGGCGGCCCGGAGGTCTCGATAGAGGTCGGCCCGCTCACCGCGGACGGCGGCGTCGGCGGGATGTACGTCGCGGACGACGGGCCCGGGATCCCGGTCGAACTCGCTGACACGGTGTTCGACTCGGGCGTCTCGTCGGCCGACAGTTCGGGGATCGGACTGGCGATCGTCGACCGGATCGTCGACGCGCACGAGTGGGACATCGAGGCCCGAAACGACGACGGCGCCGTCTTCGAACTCACGTTCGGTGCGGACGCGACGCGGCTCGCGTCGCCGTAGCGGTCCGGCACCGCGCACGTCCCCGCCGAGCCGTCAGTTTTCGGCGAACCGCTCGACCGTCCGTCGGTGCCGGTCGCGGAACATCCCCTCGAACCCGACCTTCGCCATTGGCCCGACCGCGTCGCCGAGAGGACCGAGCGGCAGCCGATAGGCGACCGTGTCGACGAGGAGGGTCTCGTCGCCGTCGGCGTAGAACGCGTGGGTGTGCTCCCACCGTCGGAACGGACCGCCCTCCATCTCGTCGACGAACCGAGCGGAGCGCTCGGGCGGCGTCGCCCCGTCGGGGTCGCGCTCGACGATTCGCGAGGTCCACCGCTGACGCGGACCGGCCCCGAACGGCCGTATCGACATCGCGATCTCCGAACCGGCGACGAGGACCTCCGGGTCGGGCGACCCGTCCGGCCCTTCGACGCCATCCACGCGGAGCCGCATCCAGTCCGGAGTGAGCTCTCGCAGTCCGTCGACCGTGGAGTGAAACTCCCACACGTCTTCGATCGGGGCCGGCACCCGAGTCGTCCGCCTGTACGTCGGCATACATCGGATACGGGTCGCGCGGACAAAAACCCGTCCTCGGCGGCGGTTCGGGGACCGAAACCCGCATGCCTGCGCGCGCCCTGTCCGGAGACGATGGAACGCGGGGCGATCGACGTCGGCGACCTGGCTGGACCGTTCGACCTACAGGCGACCCTCGAGAGCGGACAGAGCTACCTCTGGAACCGCGCGGACGGCGAGACGTACGCCAAGCTCCACGCGCACGGCGACGACGCGTGGTACGAGACGGTCGTCGACCCGATCCCCGGCGTGACCGAGGAGCGCGTCGCGGTCCGGGTCCGACAGGAGGGCGGCGTCCGCGACGGGACGCTCCGGTGGGAGGCGTCGACGGACGCCGAGCCGCTGTTGACGCACCTGCTCCGGCTCGACGACGACCTCGACGCGATCTTGGACGCCACGCCGGACCTCCCGCTCCTGGAACGCGCGTACGACGCCTACGAGGGGATGCGCCTGACCCGCGATCCCGTGTTCCCCTGCCTGATCTCGTTCATCTGCTCGGCGCAGATGCGCGTCGCGCGGATCCACGGAATGCAGCGGCGACTCCGGGAGACGTACGGCGACGCGGTCTCGCTCGGCGACGAGACGTATCGGGCCTTCCCGACGCCCGAGCAGTTGGCCGCGCGCACCGAGGACGAACTCCGCGACCTCTCCTTGGGCTACCGCGCGCCGTACGTCCGGCGGACCGCGGAGATGGTCGCGAGCGGCGAGGCGGACCCGCTGGAGGCGGCCGACCTCCCCTACGAGGAGGCCCGCGAGTCGCTCACGCGGTTCGTCGGCGTCGGGGACAAGGTCGCGGACTGCGTGCTGCTGTTCTCGCTGGGGTTCCTCGAAGCGGTGCCGCTCGACACTTGGATCCGCACCACCGTCGAGGAGTACTACCCCGACTGCGACCGCGGGAGCTACGCCGAGACCTCCCGGGCGATCCGCGAGCGGTTCGGCGGCGAGTTCGCCGGCTACGCGCAGACGTACGTGTTCTACTACCTCCGCGCCGGCGGCGAGTGATCGGGGTCGAGACGGCCGGCTCTCGGCCCGCCGAGGCCGATCCGGTCGCGGCCGAAGTTTGATACTCGTTCGCGTGGTATCCGCACGCGTGATGGACTGTCGAGTCGTCGTCGAGGCCGCGGTTCCGGTGTACGACGTGGAAACCGCCGACGAGGCGGTTCGGATCGCCATCTCGAAGACCGGGGAGATGCTCAATCCGGACCTCAACTACGTCGAGATCGACACCGGAACGCGGACGTCGCCGAGCGGCGAGCGGCTCGACCCGGCGTTCGTCGCGGCCGACGAGGCGCTCGTCGCCCTGGAGCTTCAGATGGACGTGTTCAACGTCGACCGCGACGAACACGCCAGCCGCGTCGCGCGCAAGGAGATCGGCAAGCGCCTCCGAAACATCCCGCTGAAGGTGCTTTCTGTCACCGAGATCGACTCCGCGGAGAGCGACCGCACGGAGGGATCCGCGCCCCCGGAGGAGACGTCCGAGTCGGACGGCCTCGGGGACGACGCCGGAGACGGCACCGAGTACTGAGCGACGGTCGCGACGCTGGTCGACGATTGTGCGGTCGGCGAGGAGCAGCGCGCAGTAGACGTCTCAGTCGGCCGTCGGGGCCAGCGGCTCCGATTCGGACGACTCCATCGGCTCGGTGATTCCCTCAGTCAGCTTGAAAACGGCGGCTTTGTGGTCGGTCTTCGATTTGTGAATCGATGTCGGCTTCACGCCCAGTTCCTCGTAGGCTTCGAGGTCGACGTCGTCGTCCCAGAACTCGCACTGTTTTCGTACCTCCGCGAGGAGACCGTGAAGATGGATGAGCTCCTGCTTCTTCATGAGTACCAGTCCTTTGCTACCGGAGGTTTATATTATTATCTTGAGTCGCGTTACCACACCGTTCGCGTATTTCGCGAGTAGCGGGGCGGAGAAGTGGGTTCTCGATAGATCGATCAGGATCGTTTTCTACCGTTCGCGGCGACATGCGAAGCGAACGAACGGCGTCACTACGCGGGTAGTGAGCGCTCGACCGAGAGGGAGATCCGACGGTCGGTTCGGCGGCGGCTGGCCCCGCCGCGCGTCACTGGAACTGCTTGACGGCCTCGAGGTCGCGTTCCGTTCGCATGAACTCGGTCAGGCGTCGCGTCGCGTGACACGCCGAACAGCTGAAGTTAGACCGAAGATCCTGAAGCTCGGCGGGATTGTCCTGCCACTCCTTGCCGCACTCCGGACAGACGAGTCTGACGAACGCGTCAACCATGTCACCGTGTACAGCCGGCCGCGTTAAAAACGTAGGTGCCGACGGGGAGCGCCCGCCGAGGCGGGGACCGCGGTCGTCCAGTGTCCGGGTCGAATCGGTACGTGGTGGCGCCTCAGGCGCTCACGGTGCCGCTCGCCTCGAGCAGCTCCTTGTATCGGTTCCGGATGGTGACCTCCGAGACGTCGGCGACGTCGGACACCTGGCTCTGGGTCACCTTCTCGTTCGACAGCAGCGCCGCGGCGTAGACGGCAGCGGCGGCGAGTCCGACGGGCGACTTCCCGCTGGTGATCCCCGCGCTCGCGGCGTCATCGAGCAGCTCGCGGGCGCGCCGCTCGGTCTCCTCCGAGAGGTCGAGCCGCGAGACGAACCGCGGGACGTAGCTCGTCGGGTCCGCCGGCTGGACGCGCAGTCCGAGCTCGCGGACGACGTAGCGGTACGTCCGGGTGAGTTCCATCTTCTCCACCCGTGAGACCGCCGTGAACTCGTCGAGGCTCCGGGGGTTCCCCACCTGCCGGGCGGCGGCGTACAGCGCCGCGGTCGCGACGCCCTCGATGGAGCGCCCGGGCAGGAGGTTCTCGCTCAGCGCGCGGCGGTAGATGACGGAGGCGGTCTCGCGGACGTTGTCGGGGAGGCCGAGCGCGCTGGCCATGCGGTCGATCTCGCCGAGCGCCTGCTTGAGGTTTCGCTCCTTGGAGTCTCGGGTGCGGAACCGCTCGTTCCACGTCCGCAGCCGCTGCATCCGGCGCCGCTGTCGCCCCGAGAGGGACTTGCCGTAGGCGTCTTTGTCCTGCCAGCCGATGTTCGTCGAGAGCCCCTTGTCGTGCATCATGTTCGTCGTCGGGGCGCCCACCCGAGATTTGCTGTCCCGCTCGTTCGAATTGAACGCCCGCCACTCCGGGCCGCGGTCGACCGAGTCCTCCTCGACGACCAGCCCGCAGTCGCTACAGACCGTCTCGCCGTGTTCCGTGTCGGTCGCGAGTCGGCCGCCGCACTCGGGGCAGGTCGTGGTCCGCTCGCGCTCGCCCTCTGTGCGCTCCTCGACGCCCGCCGACTTCTCGTCGGTCCCGTCCGTCCTCGTTCGCGTCCGCTCGCCGTTCGCGGACGCGTCGTCCGGGTCCGCGAGTCGCTCTCGTTCCGTTCCGCCGTCGCTGTAGGTGTCTGTCTCTGTCATGGGCGTGGCTCCGACGATCCCCCGACGAAAATACAGCGAGGTCCGCAATCGCCAGTCTGTTAACGTATTGTTAGTCGCCAAAGGATATAACTCTACCCATTTATTTGACCCCCGACAATAGCCAAAAACGCCTCGAAAGGCGTCAAAACGCCCGATTCGACGAGAATATGGACTGCCCACGACAACGCGACCTCCGGCACACGAGACGGGCGGCCGTATAAATACTTCACTCTCGGATCGCCCCGACGGTGGGACCGCTCGGAGAGCGGCGGGCTTCCTCCGAGCTATCGGCTCCGGCTCACCGGGAACGCGACGCGGTCCGGGTTGTCGTTGAACCGTTCGAGGATCCGCTCGTACAGCCGGTTCTTCACGCGCTGGCCGCGGCGGGGGTGGGTGAGGTACCGGACGCGGAGTTCCACCCACGACTCCTCCTGTCGGACGTTGACGCTGGGCCCGTCGCGGACCTCCAGTTCGACCGGCGTCTCCGCGAGCGCCTCGCGGTAGGCGGCGATCCCCTCGGCCATCTCCCGGCCGACCAGGTCGGTCGCCTCCTCGATCATCACCGAGCGCGCGAACTCCAGGTCGGTCTCGTAGGCGACTTGGACGGAGACCTCGTTCCAGACGTACGGCGACCCGCCGCCGCCGAAGTTGACGACGTTCGACGAGAGGACGACGCTGTTCGGAACGGTGACCACCCGCCCGGAGGGTTGGTTCGTCGTCACCAGTTCGCCGTTGATCTCCCACAGCGTCGTCACGAGGAAGTCGACCCCGATCACGTCGCCTTTCGCGTCGTCGATCTTGATCCGGTCGCCGACGCCGAACGGCTGTTTGACCGCGATGTACACCCACGCGATCAGCGATAAGAGCGGCTGCTGGAGCGCGAAGGTGATCGCGAACCCGATGACGCCGAGCGAGAAGAGGAGGCCGAGCCAGTTCTCCGTCGCCACGGCGAGCGTCGCCACGGTTCCGACGACGCCGAACGCCAGCCGGAGCAGGTTCCGGACGTTGTGCGCGCGGCGCTTGTTGGCCGACCGCGTCAACACCCGGACCGCGAGGAGATAGGACCCGTAGGTCAGCCCCGCGACGGCGACGACGAGCAGCGTCCGGCCGACGACGGTCGGCGCGGGGTACCCGCCGATCGACGGCCAGTTCGCGAGCGCGTCGGTCGTGCCGGCGACCGTTCCGGCGACCCCCGCCAGCAGTCCGACCGCGAGCGACGCGAGTCCGAGTGGGCGGCTCACGCTCGTCGCTCGCGGCCGACCGGCAAAACGGTTGTGCCGTCGCCAACGCGGGCGCCTTCCTCACCGGTGGCCGCCACGCGCGTCCGGTAGACCGTCACTCGTCGTCCGCGACGCGCGCGAGCGCTCCGGCCAGGACCTCCGTCGCGGCGGCGCAGTCGCCCCAATCCGTCCACTCTCGGGGGTTGTGCGAGATCCCGTCGCGCGAGGGGGCGAACAGCAGCGACGCGTCCGTGACGCGCGCGACCCGCATCGCGTCGTGGGCGGCGCCGGAGTGGAGGTCGATCGCCTCGCGCCCGGCGGCGTCGGCGGCGTCGTGCGCGGCCTCGCGCAGCCGGTCGCTCATCGGCGTCGGCGCCACGTCGAACGGCCGCTCGAACTCCGTCTCCACCCCACGCTCGCGCTCCAGCCGCTCCAGCGAGCCGCGCGCGGCGTCGACGATCGCCTCCATCGACGCGGCCTCGACGTCGCGAACGTCCACGCCGGCCTCGACGCGCCCGGGCACGACGTTCGTCGCGTTCGGTGCGACCGACAGCGACCCGACGGTGCCGACGGCAGAGGCCGACGAGGACTCGACGACCTCGTTCGCGGCGGCCTCGACGTCTAGGACGAACTCGCTCGCGGCCGCGAGCGCGTCCGTCCGCTCGTCCATCGCGGTCGCGCCCGCGTGGTTCGCCTCGCCCTCGATCGCCGCCTCGCAGTGGGTGATCCCCGTGATCGTCGTCACGACGCCGGCCGCCGCGCCCGCCGACTCCAGTTTCGTGTCCTGTTCGACGTGGAGCTCGTAGAACGCCGCCCACGACGCGGGATCCAGCGTCGTCGGGTCGCCGTCGGCGTCGGTCGGCGCGGTGGCGTCGACCGCGCTCCCGCCGCGGTAGCCGATCCGGTCGAGCGCCTCGCCGAGCGTCTCGCCCTCGTCGTTCGACAGCGCGAGCGCCTCGTCGAGCGCCACCTCGCCGGTCGCGACCGACGAGCCCAGCAGTCCGTCGCCGAACGTGCCGCCCTCCTCCTCGGTGAAGCTGACGACGCCGACCGGGCGCTCCGGCTCGGGCCCGGCGTCGCGCATCGCGCGGACCGCCTCCAGCGCCGCGTACACCCCGAGCGGGCCGTCGAAGATGCCCCCCTCCGGGACGCTGTCGAGGTGGCTTCCGGAGACGACCGGCGCCGCGTCGGGGTTGGCGCTCTCGGGGGTCCACGTCCCGAGGACGTTCCCGACCGCGTCGACCGTCACGTCGAGGCCGGCGTCGCGGAGTCGTTCGACCAGTCGGTCCCTCGCCCGTCGATTGGCCTCTGTCCCCGTCCGATTCGTTCGCGCGCGGGCCTCCGGATCGTCCGTCTCGACCCGACCGAACGCCGCGTTCGCCTCGATGTCCGCGCGGAGCCGGTCCGCGTCGACTGGGAGGTTCATACCGACTCCGGGTAGCGCGGGATCAAAACGGTTCGGTCTCCGGCGTGGATTCCCCGGGTCGCCCGGGGCAGTGCCCGCTCGGGTTCGCTACTCACCGCGCCGCGCGAGCCAGTAGCCGGCCGACCCCAGTCCGAGCCCCGCGGCGAACGCGCGTCTCGCCGCGGGACCGTCGACGGACCGGTCGACGGCGACTCCCAGCCCCGCCCACGCCAGCGCGACGCCGACGCTCCGGCCGGGGGCGCCGCGGAACCGCCGACAGCCCGCGACCGCCCGCGCGTGCCGGTAGCAGTAGCCGACCGCGAAGCCGACCGCGAACGGAGCGGGCCGTACCTCGCCGTCGGCGACCCCCCACCACGCGAGCAGGACGCTGACGCCGACGCTCTCGATCGCGGCACCGACCGCGCGCACCGCGTTCACCATGCGACACGTTCGCATCCGGCGGGAAAATCTGTTTCGCTGAGTGCCCGGCGAGGACCCGAAAACACTTGTCGGGGGGAGTTCTGCTTTCGGGCGGCATGTCCCCGTTGCTCCTCCAAGGCGCGGCCGTCGGGATCGCCCTGCTGATCAGCCTCGTCTTCCTCGTCGTCCACCTCGCGATGATCGTGTGGACCTACTCGGACGCGCAGCAACGCAGCGACCATCCGCCGGTCCTCTGGGCGCTCGTGGTGTTCTTCGCGCCGATTCTCGGTCTGTTGCTGTACCTCATCATCGGCCGGAACTCCTACTGATCCCCCGTCGTCCAGCCGACAGACGGTGTCGCGGCCGTCCGGCGGCCGGTGCCCGCGGCCGACCGACGACCGCGACGGGCCTCACACGCCCCTGAGCACGCTCGTCGCTCCGACGCTCTCGGCGACGACCCACGCGACGAACAGCCCGTAGGCCGCGAGCAGCGCGTACGACTCGCGCTCGCCGAGCGTGAGGCCAGTCCGAAGCGTCACGAACAGGAGGACGGTCGCGGCCGTCAGGACGCCGAACATCGGCACCGCCGTCGAGAAGTTCACCTCGACCGCGCCGACGATCAGCACGCCGAGCGGGATCGCGACGAGCAGGTCGAAGGTGTTCGACCCGAGGACGTTGCCGAGGCTCGTCGCGCCGCGGTCCTCGCGCGCCGTCCGGACGCTCACGAGCGCGTCCGGCAGGCTCGTCGCGGCCGCGACGACCGTGACGCCGGCGAGGAACTCGGGGACCCCGAACGTGGCGCCGAGCGACTCGACCGACGCCACGAGTCGCTCGACCGTGACGACGATGACCGCGAGCCCGGCCAGCAGCTTCGCCCACTCCCGCCCGACGTCGACCCCGTCGCGAACGCGATCCATCTCGGCGTCGTCGACGTCCTGATACTGGATGAACAGGTAGAGGCCGTACAGCGCGAGCGGGACGACCGCGAGCGAGCGCGGCAGCTCCCCGACGATCGGGTCCGTCGATACCGGGAAGTAGATGACCGCGAGCGCGAAGGTCACGACCAGCGCCGAGACGGCGAGCATGTAGAACTGCGCCTCCTTGTACACGATCGCCCTGTTGGCTTCCAGATCGTCCTCGGTCCCGAGCCCGGCGGCGGCGGGGATCACGAGCACGTTGAAGATGGCCGACCCGACGAGCGCTCCGACGCCCATGTCGAAGACGCCGGTGAGGGCGGTGACGAGCACGCTCACCAGCTCCGGGAAGCTCGACCCGACCGCGACGACGACCGACCCCTGGACTACGGCCGGCAGTCCGTAGTAGCCCGCGAGGCTCTCGGCGGCCTCCTCTAACCAGCCGCTCCCGATCCAGATCAGCGCGGTCGCCGCAGCGATGACGAAGACGTGGACGACCGGCGCGTCGGGAAGGACTCCCGTCACGGGTTATCGGACGTGTTTGCCGCCCAGCTCCCACAGCCGGTCCGCGATTTCGTCGTCGAGCGCGTCGCGGGTGACGCGCCACTCCCAGTTGCCGTCGAGGGTGCCGGGCTCGTTGAACCGCGACTCGCTGCCGAGTCCGAGGAGGTCCTGGAGCGTCGTCACCGCGAGGATCGCGTCCGAGGCCCACACGGCGTCGATGATCGCCCACTCGCTCGGCTCGTCGGGGTCGGAGCCGACGTTGTACCGGAAGCAGTCGCGCTGTTCGGCCGGGAGGTCCTCGAAGTAGCCGACCCAGGTGTCCGTGTCGTGCGTCGAGGTGTAGCCGACGACGCCCTCGCCGTAGTGCATCGGCTGGTACTCGTTCCCCTCGGCGCACCAGTCCGCGTACTGCGGGACGCGCATGCCGGGGAAGCCGAACTCGGCCATCAGCTCGTCCATCGCCGGCTCCTCGAACCCGAGGTCCTCGGCGATGAACGGGGCCTCGCCCAGTTCGCGCTCGACCGTCTCGAAGAGGTCGCGGCCCGGGCCGTCGCGCCACTCGCCGTCCGCGGGGTCGTCGCTGTCGGCCGGGATCGCCCAGTACTTCACGAACCCGAGGAAGTGGTCGAGCCGCGCCACGTCGGCGAGCTCGAACAGCCGGCGGAACCGGTCGAGCCACCAGTCGTACCCGGTCTCGGCGAGCCGCTCCCAGTCGTACAGCGGGTTCCCCCAGCGCTGGCCGGTGTCGCCCGCGTTCGGCGGGACGCCCGCGACCGCCGTCGGGCGGTTCCCCTCGTCGAGCCGGAACGCCTCCGGGCTCGCCCACACGTCGGCGGAGTCGAGCGCGACGTAGATGGGCACGTCGCCGACGATCGACACCCCCTCCTCGGCCGCGACCGCGCGCAGGTCGCGCCACTGGCGGTCGAACGTCCACTGGACGAACTCGCGGAACCGGATTTCCCGGGCGTGCTCCTCGCGCGCGTCGGCCAGCGCCTCGGGGTCGCGCGTCCGCAGCGGCGCCGGCCACTCGGTCCAGACGTCCTCCGGCCGCGCGTCGGAGAGCGCCCGGAACAGCGCGTAGTCGGCGAGCCACGGCTCCCCCTCGCGGAACGCGTCGAGCGCCGCCCGGTCCTCGTCGCTCGCCCGCTCCTCGAACCGGTCGAACGCGGTCCGCAACAGCGGGAGCTTGTACTCCCGGACCGCGTCGTAGTCGACGCGGTCGGTCGGGAACTCGGGGACCGGCTCCAGGTCGCCCCGATCGAGCCAGCCGTCCTCGACGAGCCCTTCGGGGTCGACGAACAGCGGGTTGCCGGCGAACGCCGACGGCGACTGGTACGGCGACTCCCCGGCGGCGGAGATGGTCGGGCCGATCGGACAGATCTGCCAGTGGTCGACGCCGGCGTCGCCGAGGAACGAGAGGAACGCCCGGGCGCCATCGCCGAGGTCGCCGATCCCGTACGCCCCCGGCAGCGAGGTGATGTGACAGAAGACGGCGTCGGAGCGGTCGAATCGCATACGCCACCCTGCGATCCCCACCGACTCAAGCGTTGCGTCCGGGGACGTCGCGGCCGCGGTCGCCCCCTGTCAGCGGACCGCCGGAGAGGGCGACCGACCGCTCACTCCTCCCTGATCGGCACCACCGCGACCTCGTCGACCCGGATCCGCTCCGTGCCCTCGCCGTCCTCGACGAGGCACTCCTCGCCCGTGACCAAGTCGCGCTCGCCGTGGTCGAGGTCGACCGCGACGCTCGCGTCGGCGGGCGCGAAGTTGAGGACGACGACGAGGTCCTCCTCGCCGTCGTGCCGGCGGAACGCGACCACGTCGTCCGGGTGGACGTCGCCGCTGGCGACGATCGGTTGCTCGGTCAGGTCGCCGCTGGCGACGTGGTAGCCGACGCGGGAGAGTTCGGCGTCCGGGCCGAGCGCGGGATGTTCCCTTCGCGTTTCGAGCAGGCGCTCGTAGCGGTCGCGGACCTCCTCGCGCGCGTGGTCCCACGCGATCGCGTCGCGGCGGCCGCGCTGACCGATCTCCTGACCGGCGTACACCATCGGGACGCCCGGCAGCGTCATGATCGCCGCGCCCGCGGCGGCCGCGGCGGCGTCGCCGCACTCGACGCGGTAGCGCGTCTCGTCGTGATTCTCGATGTACTGGAGGAACTCCGCGTGGTCGGGGAACCCGATCTCGGCGCGTTGATCGACCGCGTCGAGCACGCTCGCGGCCGGCTCCGCCCCCCGGCCCACCTGCCGGAGCTGGAAGTACAGCGTCGCGTCGAAGTGGACGTCGAACATCCCCTCGTGGAAGCCGGGGATGTACGGGATCGTCTCGTCCATCAGGAGGAACTCCCGGTCGATGTCCTTCACGCGGTCGCGCAGTTCGCGCCAGAACGAGTCGGGCACGGCCCACGCCATGTCGCAGCGGAACCCGTCGACGAGCGGCGCCCACTCGTCTATCACGTCGAGCAGGAACCGCCGCACGTCGAGGTTCGAGTGGTCGAGGTTCGCGATCAGCTCCCAGTCGAAGTAGGTGCCGGGCTCGCCCGACTCCTGCCACTCGTAGCGGTCGCGGAACGGCGAGTCCGGGTTCCGATACGCGTCTTGGAACCACTCGTGGTCGCGCGCGGTGTGGTTGGCGACGAAGTCGAACAGCACGCGCATCCCGTGGTCGTGGGCGGTCTCGACGAGCGCCTCGAAATCCTCGCGGTCGCCGAGGTCGTCGGCGGTGTCGAAGAAGTCGACGATGTTGTAGCCGTGCGGCTTCCCGTCGTGGCCGAGGACCGGCGTGAGCCACAGCGTGTCGACGCCGAGCGCCGCGATCCGGGGAATCCGCTCGGCGATGGCGTCGAACGCCTCGCCCTCGTCGGCGTCCGCGAAGGTGCGGACGAACACCTCGTAGACGGAGGCGTCGCGGGTCCACGCCGGGGGCTCGTTGAGCCGCACCGTCTCGAATTCCGGGGTGTCCGGGACCCGAACGGCCTCCTGCCCCGCGGCCTCCTCGATCGCGGACCGGCCGCCGGCGCGTTCGACGGCCGCCGCGTCGGCGACGCTCACGCGCGGATCCTCGCCCGGATCGCGCGCGACGGCGACGGCGTGGACCCGGAGCCGGTCGGGCACCGCGTCGAGCGGGACGCGCAGCTCGCGGCCGTCTTCGCTCACGCGGAGCGCGTCCCGGGGGTTCGTCCGGCCGGCCGCGACGGCGTCGGCGACGTCCCGGTCGTCGACGACGAACGTCACGGCCAGGTCGTCGGCGTCGAGCGACGACTCCGGGTTCGGCGAGGGGGCCGCAGCGAACACTGCTTCGCCGGCGCGTTCGCTCCTCTCGTCGGCGTCGTCGAACACGACGCTCGCGTCCACCCGCACGCGCGGTCGGCCGACCCCCTCGTGTTGCCCCTGCGCGGCGTAGTCGACCGTGGCGTCGACGTCGCCCGCGTCGCGGTCGCGTATCGCGGTGCCGCTCCCGCCCGCGACGTCGACGCCCTCGTAGCTCGCGGGGAACGCGCGGACCGTGAGCAGGTGGTCGCCGTCCGGCGCGTCGAGGCCGATCAGGTAGCGTCCGGGGACGTCGGGCGTGAACGCTGTCACGGGGTCGTCGCCGACGGTCGCCTCGCTGTCGGGCGGCGCGTCCGCGACGCGCCACGCGTACGCGGCGTCGGGGTCGGGGTCTCTCGGAGCGAGCTCCGTCCGCTCGCCCGTCGCGAGGAATCTGGGGGGTCCGGGGTGGTGCATGTGACGCCCATCGGCACCCGGGGCCTTCGGTGTTGCTCTTGTTTCGGTGTCGCCTCGGGCGGCGGCGCTCGGCGTCGCGCGGTCTCCGCCGCGGTCGTCAAGGCTTTTACTCCGGCCGGCGCAGGGCGGGTATGCGACTGCGTACCGCCCTTACGGAGCACGAACGTCGGCGCGGGGAGCGCTACCCGGCGGAGCACTCGATGACCGCCGGCGCGTTCACCGGCGACGACGGCCGACTGGTCCACGTGGGACCGGACGGGACCGTCCACGACTGTTCGTACTCCCTCTCCGAGGTCGGCGGCGCCGACCGCCTCCGGATGGGGATAACAGCCGGGCGCGGCGTCCGCTGGTTCGACGACCTCGAGACGACCCGCCAGCACTACGACGGCGACACGCCGCTCGTCGAGACGGAGTACGACGCCGGCCGCTACACCATCCACCAGTTCGACCTCGTCGTGAGCGACACGCACCTCACCCACGTCGAGCTCCGCGGCTCGCCGCCGGCCGACGCCGAGCTCGTCGCCGCCTACGCGTTCTCGCCGGACATGGTCGAGGGGCGCGTCGGCAACATGGTCCACGACGGGGCCGGCCCCGCGGACGGCGGCGTCGTCGAGGTGTACCACCGCACCGAACACGACTTCCTCACCGCCTCGACCGGCCTCTCGAACGCCCACGGCCAGCGCCTGCGGACGATCCCGGAACTGCTCGGCGAGGCCCACGACGGCTTCCCGCACCGCGGCGAGATCGACCGGCGCGAGGACTCGCGGCTCACCCCGGACGTCGTCGTCCGCGCGCCCTTCGAGCGCGACGGGCGCACGGAGCGGGTCACGCTCGCCGGCCGCGCCGTCGTCGACCGCCGGGCGGCGCGGGACACCGGCGACGACGCGAAGGACGCGCTCACCGACGGGATCGACCGCCAGCGCCGCATCGAGGCGGTGTCGAACATCGCGACCGCCTACCCCGACGCCGACGACCTCCGCGAGGCCGCGGACGGCCGCGGCCCGAACGTGCCCGAGGACGCCCCCCGCCGATCGGTGATCGCGAGCGACCTCCGCGCGCTCGACCTGCTCACCGCGGAGTCCGGCGGCCGGATCGCCGCCCCGGAGTTCGACCCCTTCTACTCCACCTCCGGCGGCTACGGCTACACCTGGTTCCGCGACGAGGCGACGGTGTCGACCGCGCTGCTCGGCGCGAGCGAGGAGCTCGGCCTCGACGCCGACGAGGAGCTGCTCGCGGCCGCGAGCTTCTTCTGTCGGACTCAGGACGCCGACGGCTCGTGGCCCCACCGCGTGTGGGCCGACTCCGGGAAGGTCGCGCCCGGCTGGGCGAACGCCCGGATCGAGGGCGCGAACGCGACGCCCGGCCCGAACGACCAGCTCGACCAGCCCGCGACGGTCGTCGCCTTCCTCGCGACGCTGCGCCGCGAGGCCGACCTCCCGGCCGAGTGGCGCGACCGGATCGACGAGACGATCGCGGACGCCGTCGCCTTCCTCTTCGAAACGACCGAGGACGACGGGCTTCCGCGCCGCTGTCAGAACTGCTGGGAGAACGCCTTGGGCCGGTTCACCCACACCGGCGCCGAGTACCTCCGGGCGTTCGCCTCGGTGGCGCGAGCGCCGGTCGACGAGGGGCTTCGGGCCGACGCCGCCGACGCCGCCGACGCGGCGCTGTCGGGGCTCGACGCCCGCTGGAACCCCGACACGGAGCGGTTCCTCCAGCGCGCAAGCGACGAGGGGCAGGACGCCCGCGCCGACGCCAGCACCTTCGCGCTCGCGACCGCGGCCGCCGAGTACGCCGCCCTGCTCGACGACGAGGCCGAAGCGGGAGACGACGCGACCGCTGACGGCTCCGCGGCAGACGACGACGCGGCCGCCACCGACGGCTCCGGGACGGCCGAACCGATCGACACCGTCGCGACGAGCGAGTTCGACCGATTCCTCGACCGCGTCAACACCCACGTCCGGCAGTCCATCGACGCGCTCCGGCGCGAAACCGCCTCGGTAGAGGGGCTCGTCAGGTTCACGGGCGACGACTGGCGCACGGCCGAGCAGGGCGCCCCGAAGGTGTGGTCCATCGCGACGCTGTGGGGCGCGACCGCGGCGGCGACGCTCGCGGGCGTCGTCGAGGAGCGTGGCGGGGCCGCCGGGCCGCTGTTCGCCGACGCCCGCGACCTGTACGCGCTCTGCGAGCCGGACGGGCCCTTCGTCAACGAGGCGGGGCTGTTCGCGGAGCAGGCGTTCGACGACGGCGACCTGGACAGCGCGACCCCCATCGCGTGGTCGCACGCGCTCCGGATCGACGCGACGGTGACGCTCGCGAAACACGGCGAGCTCCCGGTCCCGCACGACCGCGAGACCGGCCCCGAGGCGGCGCCCCACTGGACGACCGGCCGGAAGTTCGGCGTCGGGACGCCGGCCGACTACGAGGCCGACGAGCCGGTACCGGTGTGGTTCACGCTCACCGAGGGGGCGCTCACCGAGGCGCGGTTCCCCCGTATCGACGTGATGAACGTCCGGACGTTCGACTTCCTCGTCGCCGACCCCGACTCGGAGTACGCGATCCGGACGTTCGACGAGACGGGCCACGTCACGGCGACGGAGACGATCGAGCGGACGACGGAGCCGGCGGCCGACGACGCGCTCGCGTACGTCCAGCGGATCCGCGAGACCGGCGACGGCCACGGCCACAGCTGGACGCTCCGCGTCGAATACGCTGTCGACACCGACGGGACGGCGATCCTCGCGGACGTCCGGTTCGAGGGGAGCCGCGAGTACGACGTGTACGCGCTCGCGGACGCGACGATCGCCAACGTCGGCACGAACGACCGCGCCGAGCGCGTCGACGGCGACGCGGGGGTCCACCTGCTCGCGCAGAAGGACGACCCCGACCGCGACCCGGGCAAGCTGGTCGACGACGAGGGCGAGCCGTTCGCCCCCGCGCTCGCGCTTGCGAGCGGCGAGGGGTTCGACTGGGCGAGCGCGCTCGCGGCCGGCGGCGACGCGGCGGACGCGCTGTTCGGCGACGGCGAGCGCGTCGAAGAATCTGCCGAGGCGGTCGGCAACGTCGTACTCGCCGGCCTCGTCGGCACCGGCGAGACCGTCGCGGACACGGTCGCGCTCGGGTTCGCCGAGGACTCGGACACCGCCGGCGCCCTCGGCGAGGCCGAGGGGGCGCTCGGCCGCGGCTTCGACGAGGCCGCGGACGCGTACGCCGAGACGTGGCGCTCGTGGCTCGCGGACCGCGACCTCCCCGACTCGGTCGCTGACGACCCCGACCTCGCGGCGCAGTACCGGTTCGCGCTGATGACGCTGGCGGCCGTCGAGGACAAGGCCCACGACGGTGCGGGGATCGCCAGCCCCTCCGTGCCGTGGGGCGAGACGGAGTACGCCGCGGAGGACCGCGGCTACGGCTACAACTTCGTCTGGTCGCGGGACCTCTACCAGGTGTTCACGGCGCTGATCGAGATGGACGAGCTCGAACGCGGCGCCGACGCCTTGGCGTACCTCTACAACACCCAGCAGGACGACGACGGGTTCCTCCCGCAGAACACCTACATCGACGGCCGCACCCGGTGGGGCGGCGAGCAGATGGACAACATCGGGTTCCCCTCGGTGATGGCCTGGCAGCTGTACGAGCGCGGCGTGACGCTCGACGACGCCGGCTACACCTACGACCAGGTCGCCCGCTCGCTCGACTACATCGCCGACAACGGTCCCGAGACCGCCCAGGAGCGCTGGGAGGAGGAGTCCGGCTACTCGCCGTCGAGCATCGCGGCCGAGATCGCCGGCCTGGTCTGCGGCGCGGCGCTCGCGCTCGCGGAGGCCGACCGACGTGACGGCGCCGAGTCCGGAAGCGAGGCCGCGGCGTCGCCGGAGTCGCTCCGGGCCGACGCGCTCGCGTGGCTGGCGCTCGCCGACGACTGGACGGCGCGCGTCGAGGAGTGGTGCGCGACAGCGACCGGCACCGACCGCCACGATCGGACGCCGTACTACCTCCGAGTCACGGCCGACGGGAACCCCGACTCCGGCCGTCCCCGCACCATCGCCAACGACGGCCCCACCTACGACGAGCGGGAGATCGTCGACGGCGGGTTCCTCGAACTGGTCCGCCTCGGGATCAAGCCCGCCGACGACCCGGTCGTCCGCAACTCCGTCTCGGTCGTCGACGACTCCATCCGCGTCGACACGCCCCACGGCGCGGCGTGGTACCGGTACGTCGGCGACGCGTACGGCGAGATAGCCGTCGGCGACCCCGGCGCGCCGTGGGCCGGCACCGGCGACGGCCGCGGGCGCCTCTGGCCGATCTTCACCGGCGAGCGCGGCGAGTACGAGCTGCGCGCCCGCGCCGACGGCCCGGACGCCTTCGGCGGGACCGACGACGAGAAGCTCGAACCCGAGACGCTTTTGGAGACGATGGCCGGGTTCGGTAACTCCGGACTAATGTTACCCGAGCAGGTGTGGGACCGCGAACACCCGACGAAGTACGGCTGGGAGTTCGGCGAGGGAACCGGGGGGGCGACTCCGCTCGCGTGGTCGATGGCCGGCTTCGTCCGGCTGGCGCACGGCGTCGACGCGGGCGAACCCGTCGAGACGCCGACCGCCGTCCGCGACCGCTACGTCGAGTCCGACCGGCCGGCCGGCCCCGACCTGACCGCCACCGCCGAGTTCGTCCAGGACTCGGTCGTCGTCGCGGGTGAGACGGACGCCGAGACCGTCGCGGTCCACACTCGAACGACCTCGCGGCTCGTGACGCCCGACGACGACGGCGCCTTCGAGGTCGACCTCGACGCCGACACCGACGCCGACACCGTCGTGGTCGCGGCCGCGACCGACGACGACTTCGAGACGGCGGGCACCGCCGTCGAGCGGTTGCGGCTGTAGCGCGTCGCCGCTACGCCAGGTCGGCGGCCCGCGAACTGCTTTTATCCCAGCACAGTCACGTCGACGGTGCGCGTCTCGCCGTCGACCTCGATCTCGACCGTCTCGGCGACGCGCTCTCGCACGGCCTCACGCCACGCCTCGACGTTCTCCGCGTGTCGCTCGCGCCGCGTCTCCAGGTCGGCGTCGGGGAGTTCCGCGGCCGTGTCGTCGACCTCGGGGTACGGCGGCGCGTCCTTCACGAGCGCCCGTGGGTCGATGTGAAGCGGCGCGGGCGCGTCGGAGTCGCCGGCGCTCCCCGTATCCTCGGCGTCATCCCCGCTACCCGCGTCGAGCGCGTGGAGGCGGGCGCGCATCCGACCCGAGAAGGGCGGCGTCGCGCGGAGCACGACTTGGCGTTCGCTCCGGAGGCTGGCTTCGAGCGCGTTCGCCATGTCCTCGCGGTGAACCGCGATCGACCGGATTCTGTCTGGGCCGGCGTCGCCGCCGCGCTCCTCCTCAGTCATCGTTTGCCGCCCACTCGGCGTCGGAGAGCGTTCGCTGGACCGCCTCCTCGCCGACGGCGCCCGCGAGGTGTTCGAAGCCGGCGCGGACGCCGCGGTCGCCCGCGTTCGCGACCAGCCGCGAGACGATGAACTCCGGCGTGGACTTGCCGATGGTGCCGAACCGCGGCTGGTAGTCGACCCGGAGCTCCAAGTCGTTCGTTAACCCCTCCGCGAAGATGCCGTCGATCCGGGCGGCGTCGGGCAGCGGGCTCAGGTCCTCCGCGAGGTGGGTGACGTAGACGCCGAGCGCGCCGCGGTCGACGGTGAGGGTGACAAGCCCGTTCAGCAGGTCGGCCGCGCGGCCCGGCTCCGTGATCGCCTCGAACTCGTCGACGAGCATCAGCGTGCGGCCGTCCGCGACCAGCGGCGGGACGACGGACTTCAGCGTCGACTCCAGCACGCCGGCGTTGAACGAGGCGTGCCGGCGGTGGAAGACGATCCGGTCGAACGTCCCGACCTCGGCCGCGTCGGCGGGCACGGGGAGGCCCATCGACGCGAGCAGCGCCACCGCGCACAGGGTCTCTAACAGGGTCGTCTTCCCGCCGGAGTTCGCCCCGGTGAGGACGCTCACGCGGTCGCCGGTCGGCGGCGCGTCCGCGCTCGCGACGCCCGGATCGTCCGCCAGGGAGTGCGAGCCGACCCCGTACGAGACGGGCTGGACGTCGCCGTCGAGGAAGGGGTTCCGCGCCCCGCGCACGGCGACGCCGTCGTCGACGAGCGTCGGTCGGACGTGGCCGTTCTCGGCCGCGAACCGTCCGAGCGACAGGAGGAACGCGGCGTCCGACACCGCCGTCGCGGCGCGGGCGACGGTGGTGTCGCCGTCGTCCGCTTCCCCCTCAGCATCGTCCTCGTCGCCCGCGTCCGCCGCGGGCTCGTCGCCCAGCCGCTCGCGGACGTCGGCCGCCACGGCGGCCTCGCGCTCGTCGACGGCCGCCTCGAGCTCGACGACGAGCTCCCGCAGGGTCCCGGAGACGAAGTCGGCCGCGTCGAGCGCCTCGTCGGGCGACGCCGACCGGACCGTCGCGGGCTCGACGCCCGTCTCGCGGGCGACGTGTTCTATCGTCGCCGCCTCCAGCGCCTCGAAGTCGCGGAGGCTTCCGTCGCGGACCGATTCGAGCACGTCGAACGCGGAGTCCGCGAGGTCGCGCGCGGCCGACAGCCGCTCGCGCAGCCGGTCGAGCTCCTCGTCGGCGCCCGACGCGATCTCGATGTCGTCGCCGTCGAGGCCGCCGGCGGGGTCGATTGACCCCCGCACGTCGGCGAGCGCGTCGGCCGCGTCGCGCAGGCGATCGCCGTCGAGCGCGCCCACGTCGGCGAACGGGCCGTCGGTCAGCCCCGCATCGCGGAGCTCGACGGCGGTCTCGACCGCTGCGAGGTCGGAGCCGTCGGCGTCGTCGTACGCGGCGAACGCGTCCGCGACGGCCTCGCGGTCCGCGTCGTCGAGGTCGGCCCACGCGTCGCGGGCGGCGACGACCCGGTCCAGTCGCTCCTCGACGGCCTCGCGGTCGAGCAGCGGGGTCAGCACCCGGATCCGGTCGGCGGCGTGCGCGGTCAGCGCCGCGTCGGCCGCGAGCGCGAGGAGGTCGTCGTACACCGAGCGCGCGTCGCCCGTCGCGAGGACGTCCATCCCGGCCTCGCCGTTCGCCCGGCGGAGGATGCGCGTCGCGCGGCCGCGGTGGAGCCCGGCGTCGACGAGCGCGCGGACGTCGGCCGACTCGATCGCCTCGACGGCCCGTTCGGTCCCGAGCGCCTCGGTGAGCCGCTCGCTCGTCTTGGGGCCGATCCCCCAGTAGTCCTCCAGTCGCATACCCCGTGGTGTCGCCCCGGCGTCTTGGCGTTTTCGTCGGGCGCACCGTCGACGGCGTCGACTCGGTCCCGGGAGGTCGCGCTCCCTGCGTTCCGCCACGACAGCGTTCATTCCGCTCCGGACCGTACGCACCGACATGGCGACGGAAATCGCGGACGGCGTCTGGCGGTTCGACTGCCGCGGGGTCAACGCGTACCTCGTCCTCGACGACGTGCCGACCCTCGTCGACGCCGGCACGCCGTGGGACGAGGAGACGATCCGACGCGGCCTCGACGAGGCCGGCGTCGCGGTCTCGGCGATCGGTCGCGTCCTGCTCACGCACTACGACCTCGACCACGTCGGGACGCTGGCGGCGTTGGCGCCCGACCTCGACGCGTCGGTTCACGCGTACGGCTTCGACGCGGAGCTGCTCCGCGGGACGCGATCGCCGCCGCTCCGGAACCACAAGGGACTGATCCAGCGGCTCGGCGGACTCCTCACGGATCACCCCGACCTCGACGTGGTCGGCGTCCGCGACGGCGAAGAGGTCGGCTCGTTCACCGCCTACCACACGCCCGGGCACACGCCGGGCCACGTCGCGTACGTCAGCGAAGAACTCGGGGTCGGGCTGCTCGGGGACCTCGTCTCCGAGTCGGACGGCGACCTGAAGCCCTCCGGCTGGGTGATCAGCTACGACACCGACGCGGTCGCGGCGAGCGTGCGCGACCTGGCCGAGCGCGCCCCGGGGTTCGAGGTCGCCTGCGTCGGCCACGGCGAGCCGCTGGCGACCGGCGGCAGTGAGGCGCTGCGGCGGTTGGCGGCGACGCTGTGAGCCGCCCCGGAGTCGCCCTCAGCGCGACTGCCGGTAGATCAGGTTGCGCTGGATGTCGTTGGCGCCCTCGTAGATCACCGGGATGCGCACGTCGCGGTAGACGCGCGCGATGCGGCGGTCGGTGAGGATCGAGCGGCCGCCGTGGAGCTTCATGCCCTGCTCGGCGCAGTCGGTCGCGACCTCCGTCGACTTCGTCTTCGCCAGCGCGGCCCAGTAGCCGGCGTCCTCGTTGTTCGCGACCTTCTCGCAGGCGCGCCAGTTGAGCGCGCGGGCCGACTCGAACCCGATCCGCATGTCGGAGATCGTGTGCTGGACGGCCTGGAACTCGTCGATGGTGCGGCCGAACGCCTCGCGCTCGTCGATGAACGCCTCCGCCTCCTCGATGGCGGCGGCCGCGAGCCCGAGCCCGTGGCCCCCCACGATGACGCGGCCGTGGTTGAAGAAGTCCGCGAGCACGTAGAACCCGCCGCCCTCGCTGCCGACGACGTTCTCCTCGGGGACGAAGCAGTCCTCGAAGACGATGTGTCCCTGCTTGGAGGCGCGCATCCCCATCTTCTCGGGGATGTGCTCGGCCTCGTAGCCGTCCGAGTCGGTCTCGACGACGAACAGCGTGTAGTTGGAGTAGCGGTCGTCGCTCTCTCCGGTCTTGGCGTAGACGGTGAGCCAGTCGGCCTCGACCGCGTTGCCGACCCAGTACTTCTCGCCGGTGAGCTCGTAGCCGCCCTCCACCTTCTCGGCCTCGGTCGTCATTCCCGCGAGGTCCGAGCCGGTCTGCGGCTCGGAGACGGCGAGCCCGGATATCTGGTCGTTCTCGGCGACCGGACGGAGGTACTCCTCCTTCTGTTCCTCGGTGCCGTACTGCTCGACCATCTCCGCGCCGAAGCTGGCGAGCTGGAGGGTGAGCGCGATGCCCGCGTCGGCGCGGTAGAACTCCTCCGCGATAGCCAGCACCTGCGCGAGGTCGAACCCCTTGCCGCCGTACTCCTCGCCGATGTCCTGGGCGACGAGCCCGGCGTCCATCCCCGCTTCGAGCACCTCCCACGGGTACTCGCCCGACTCGTAGTACGCCTCTGCGTTCGGGGCGATGTACTCGTCGGCGAACTCACGGGCCTCCTGTTTGACGTCTCGCGCGCGTTCCGGCACGACGCTGTCGTCGAGCAGCTCCATACGACACGTGACGGCCCCGCGGACAAAACGTTCGTGGAACAACGAAGAACGACAGGTCAGTTTATCCGTCGTCGACGGCCGTCTCGCCGTCCTCGCCGTCGCGTTGCGTCTCCTCGCCGTCCTCGCCGTCGCGCTCCGCTTCCTCGACGGCGTCAACGTCGACGGGGTCCGTCTCCTCGACGCCGTCGGACTCGTCGCTCTTCGCCCTCGCGACTGTGTCGTCGGCCGACTCGGAAGCGCTCTCCTCGGCATCGGCGATGTCGACATCGCCCGTCTCGCCCGCGTCTCCGCTCGCCTCGACCGCGCGCTCGTCCTCGCTTCCCTCCGCCTCGTCTCCCCCGGCGTCGGCCTCTCGGTCGTCCGGGGTCGCCTCGTCGGGCGGCTCGGCGGGGTCGGCCGGCCTGAACCCCGCCGTCTCGAGGTCCGCGTCGGCGTCTTCGCGGGGATCCGAGCCACGCTCGCGGAGGACGGTGCGCGCCGCCTCTCGGTCGACGGTCCCCGAGACGGTCCGCGGCAGCTCGTCGACGTACGCGACCGTTTTCGGGATCTTGAACCGCGCGAGTCGCTCCCGAGCGAAGTCGACGAACGCCGCCTCGTCGATCGGCGCGGGTCCGATGCCGCCGGCTTCGACCGCCGGCGTCGCGGTTCCCGCGCTCTGCTCCCCGGTCTCGTCGTCAGCAGGACTCTCGTCCGAAGCGTCCTGTCCCGAGGCGTCCCCTTCCAAGTCGCCCCGTTCCGAGGCGTCGCCCTCGACGGAGGCCGTCGCCCTCGACGGGAACCGGTCGCCGAGGGCGACGAGCGCCGCGACGCGCTCGCCCCACACCTCGTCGTCGAGCCCGACCACCGCCACGTCGTCGACCCCGTCGTACTCCCGGAGGACGTCCGCGACCTCTCCTGGCTCGACGTTCTCGCCCCCGCTGATGATCCGGTCGTCGACGCGGTTGAGCACGTGGAGATATCCCTCCTCGTCGAACCGGCCGACGTCGCCCGTGTGGAGTCCGTACGGGCCGAACTCGGACCGGTCGAGCTCCGCGGGGTCGATCCCGTTCAGGTCGATCGCGTCGGCCGTAGACGTATCGCCACCGTCGTCCGCATCGGTTCGAGACGCGTCGCCCCCGTCGACCGTACCCGGGGCGTCCCCATCGTCCTCCGAGAGATACCCCGGCGTGATCGTCGGTCCGCTGACGACGATTTCACCGGTCTCACCGGGCTCGACCGGGTCGCCGTCGTCGACGACCGTCACGTCGGTGCCGAAGAGGGGTCGGCCCACCGTCCCGATCCGGCCTCTGGTCTGTCGCGGCGTCGCGGTCGTGATCTGCGAGGCGGCCTCCGTCATCCCGTACGTCGGGTAGACGGGGACCGAGTAGTCGCGACACCGCTCCAACAGCTCCGCCGGGGCGGGCGCGCCGCCGAGCAGGACCACGCGGAGCGAGTCAGACAGCGTCCCCCGTCGGTCGAGCATCCGCTTGAGCATCGTCGGAACGAGCGAGACTCCGGTCACGTCGTACGCGTCGATGTCGTCCGCGGTGCCACCGGCGTCGAACCCCTCGCGCAACACGAGGGTCGTCCCGTACAGCACCGACCGGTACACCGGTGCGAGCCCGCCCATGTGATGGAGCGACAGCGACACCAGCCACCGGTCATCGGCCTCGACGCCGAGGCGGAACGCGGAGGCGACCGCCGAGCTGTACACGTTGCCCACGGTCAGCGGCACTGGCTTGGGATCGCCGGTGGTCCCGGACGTGAACAGCACGCAGAGCGGGTCCCGGAACGACCACCCGGGCGGATCGAGCGACGCCGGGTCGACGTCGTGGATCCCCGTGACCTCGGCGCTCGTCGGGTCGTCGACGGAGTAGACCGGGACGCCCTCGATCTCCGCCGCGTCGGTCGCCGTCGGCTCGGTCGGCTCCGCGCAGACGACGGCGTCGAGGTCGGTCCGGTCGATCCGCGCGGCGATCTCGCGGGGCGTCAGCTCCTGCCCGAGCGGGACGAACGTCGCCCCGATCCGCATCGTCGCGTGGACGAGCCCGACGGTGCCGACGTACGGGGGCGTGAGCACGCCGATCCGGTCGCCCTCGTCCAGTCCGTGCGCGACGAGCCGGCCGGCCGTCTCGGCGACGAGCCGGTCGAGGTCGGTGTAGCTCCACGCCTCGCCGTCCTCCGCGCGGACGAGGGCGGTATCGTCGGGCGACGAGACCACGCGGTGTGAGAGCCAGTCGCGCATCGGTCTCACCCGCGTTCGCCGGGTGCGTCGGGGCTACTCATCCGTCGGCTGTCGCACGGTCAACACCGGCACGTCGGACGTGCGGACGACCCGCTCCGTGACGCTCCCGAGCAGGTAGCGGTCGATCCCCTTTCGCCCGTGCGTCCCCATCACGACCACGTCGATGCCGTGTTCGTCGACGTAGTCGTGGATCGACTGATAGGCCGTTCCCGACGTCACGCTGGTGACGCAGTCGACGCCGGCGTCCGCGGCGGCGTCGGCCACGCGCCTCGTCGCCTCCTCGCCCTCCGATTCGAGCGCCTCGACGACGATCTCCGCGCCCGCCTCGAGGCTGGAGTACGCCGTGCCGTCGACGACGTACAGCGCGTGGAGGCGCGCGCCGTACTGGTCCGCGAGGTCGATCGCGTGTTCGATCGCGGCGTCCGACGCCGGACTGCCGTCGGTCGGAACGAGGATCTCTGAATACATCTCACTCCGTAGTACAGCGGGTATCGATTAAAAACCCGATCAACTTTCTCGGTCCCGGGTACGGAGCACCTACTGCCGTCTCGGACGGGAACCGCCCTATCGGAACCCCATCGCTTCGATCTGTTCCTGATACCGGTTGCGGATGGTGACCTCGGTGACCTGCGCGACGTCGGCGACCTCGCGTTGGGTCTTCTTCTCGTTGCAGAGCAGCGAGGCCGCGTAGATGGCGGCCGCCGCGAAGCCCGTCGGCGACTTCCCGGAGAGCAGTCCCTGCTCGGCGGAGACGTCGATTATCTCGGTCGCCTTCGACTGGACCTCCTCGGAGAGCTGGAGCGAGGACGCGAACCGCGGGACGAACTGCTTGGGGTCGACCGGCTTCAGCTCTAACCCCAACTCCTGTGAGATGTACCGGTAGGTCCGACCGATCTCCTTCTGCGGGACCCGCGAGACGTCCGCGACCTCGTCGAGGCTGCGGGGGATCCCCTCCTGTCGGCAGGCGGCGTACAGCGCGGCCGTGGAGACGCCCTCGATGGACCGGCCGCGGATCAGGTCCTCGTTGAGCGCGCGTCGGTAGATGACGGAGGCGACCTCACGCACCGACCGCGGGACGCCGAGCGCGCTCGCCATCCGGTCGATCTCCGAGAGCGCGAACTGGAGGTTGCGCTCGCCCGCGTCTTTGGTCCGAATCCGCTCCTGCCACTTTCGGAGGCGGTGCATCTGCGACCGTTTCTCCGAGGAGAGCGACCGCCCGTAGGCGTCCTTGTCCTTCCAGTCGATCGTCGTCGTGAGCCCCTTGTCGTGCATCGTCTCCGTGATCGGGGCGCCGACGCGCGACTTCGACTGCCGCTCGTTGTGGTTGAACGCGCGCCACTCCGGGCCGCGGTCGATGTTCCGCTCGTCCAGCACGAGCCCGCAGTCCTCGCAGACGAGCTCTTGGTCGGCGTCGGTGACGATGTTCTCCGAGTCACACTCCGGACAGGAGACCGTCGATTCGTCCGTTTCCTGCTCCGTGTCCCGCTCCTGTTGCCGCTGGCGACTCGGGCGTTCCATTAAAAGGTTTGTGGTCGTTTGCGTATTTAAGCCTTGTCCACGTCCATCATCGATCCTGAGGGTCCTCTGTTCGACCTTATTTCCGTTTTTCCACGCCGAAAGCGTCTGCAACGCCTGAATAGGAGATACAGATTCGAGTCGTCGAGGGCCTCGACGCGGTCCGCCGCGGTCCAACACGACGCACGAAACGTGACCGTAATTTGAGGTCGGAATACGGCACTTGGGGCGGTCGACCAGACCCGAGAACGCCATGTCAGCGACGGAGAGGATCCGATCCCGGAACGTCGACGCCGGGGAGGGTCAGATCCCGGAGCGTGCCGTGGGCGAGCGCAGGTTCGGTATATTACTATAGAACATCTATAAAGACTTTTGTATAACCTCTGCCAATGGGTTCGTATGAGTACCACTTCGTCTCCCGGCATCGAACGCACGCTGCGCGGTTGTCGCCCCGCCGACGTCGACCCCGTCGTCATCGACGCGGCGGACCTCGACAGCACCGCGCCCGAACACCTCCGCGACCTCAAGCGGGGGCTCGCGGCCCGCGGCTACCAGCCCGCCGCGGTCGCGACCGAGGCGGAGTTCGACGCCGAGAGCACGCTCGAACGCCAGCGCGAGGCCGACCGGCTCCGCGGCCTCGTCCGCGCCGCGTCGTTCCTCGGCGCCGGCCGGATCGAGGTCAGCGTCGACGACGAGCCGTGCGAGGAGACCCGCACGGCGCTCGCGGCGCTCGCCGAGCGCGCCGACCGCGAGGGCGTCGAGTTCGTTCGCGTCGGGGGCGACGGCGCAGCCTGACGATGGCGACGAAGCGGTCGCTCGCGACTAAGCTCGGCGTCGTCGCCGGCTTCGAGCGTCCCGACGCGGCCCTCGAACAGTACCCGACGCCCCCCGAGCTGGCCGCCCACGTCGTCCACCTCGCGGACCTCCACGGCGACGTCGACGGTCGGACCGTGCTCGATCTCGGCGCCGGCACCGGGATGCTCGCGCTCGCCGCGGCGCTGCGCGGCCCCGCCCGCGTCGTCGGCCTCGAGCTCGACGGCGGCGCGCTCGCGACCGCCCGGGCCAACGAGCGCCGCGTCGCCGCCAGCGCGCCGGTCCACTGGGTCCGCGGCGACGCCACCCGCCCGCCGCTCGCCGTCGCGGAGCCCGCGACCGTCGTGATGAATCCCCCGTTCGGCGCGCAGGACGGGAACCGCAACGCGGACCGCGAGTTCCTCGCGGTCGCAAGCGAC
Organism: Halorubrum sp. SD41; assembly: GCF_058630335.1. Classification (NCBI taxonomy): domain Archaea; kingdom Methanobacteriati; phylum Methanobacteriota; class Halobacteria; order Halobacteriales; family Haloferacaceae; genus Halorubrum; species Halorubrum sp. SD41. The sequence continues at coordinate 101,567 of NZ_JBZVGZ010000006.1, read as the reverse complement.
CTCGCGGACGTCTCCTACTCGGTCCACAACGCCGGCAGTCAGGAGTTCGTCGAGGCGTTCGCCGCCGACGAGGGCGGCGAGGTGACCCACGCCTTCGCGGCCGAGTTCCGGATCGACGCGCAGTTCGACCACCACACCGACGCGGCGCGCGACATCGACACCGAAGTGTACCGTATCGAGTGGTCGTAGGGCGCTCCGCCTCCTCCGCAGCGGGACCGTCGGCCCCGGTCACTGCCGCCCCTCGTAGCGCTCCCGCTGCGCGATCCGGACCCGCGTCTCGCCGCGCTCCGCGAACAGGACGTCGCCCTCGCGCACGAGGGTGATCCCTCGGACCGTCACCGACTCGTTCGCGGCCGGAAGCGGCGCCGTAACGTTGTTCCCGCTCCCGCCGATCACCGACAGCTCGAACCCGCCCCGCGTGGCCGCGACGACGACGTTGCGGCCGTCGATTCGGGGCTCCGCCCGCGCGGGGTCGCTCGTGAACAGCGTCCGCCTGGTCCCGTTCCGGATCGCGTCGACCCGGTAGGTCGGGCCGCCGTTCGCGGCGACCCAACCGATGCGCTGGACCCAGACGGTCTCGCGCCAGCCGGTGCCGCCCACGTCGATCGCGCGGTACCCCCAGAACGCCAGGTTCCCCTTCGAGACGGCCGTGGTCCATATCTCGCGGTCCGGGTCGCTGACGATCACTCCCGACGTGTTGACAGACGTCGACCGCCCGAACGCCTCCACGTCGACGACGCCCACGAGCTGGTTCTCCACGTCCTCCGCGTACGTCACCTGGTACCCCTCCACCTCGATCGGGTCTCCCGGGAGGTCGCCGTCGTCGACCGCGACGAGGTTCGGCACGACGCCCGGGCCGGCGACGACGGCCAGCGCCGCGACGAGCAGGAGGAGCCCGACAGTCGCCGGCGTCGCCGAGCGGATCCCGCCGCGGACCGTCTCCGGCTCCGGGACCGCCCGAGTCGGCCACAGCGGCTCGTCGCGAGAGACGGCCGCGACGGCGACGATCGCGGCCAGCAGGGCGAGCAGCCCGACGCCGACGGCGCGGTACAGCTCGTACCGCTCGTTGCCGAGGTACCAGTACACCGCCCACAGCCGACGGGAGGCACCGAACAGCAGCAGCGCGCCGAAGACGAGGAGCGCGGACCGCTCGGTCGCGTCCGCGCGGGACCCGTCGTCGCCGACTGCCGTCGAGAGGGGATGGTAGCGCCACCGCCCCGCGGCCGCGTCCGGGCCCGCGTCGCGGTCCCTGTCGGGCTGTTCTCGGGGGCGACGCCGCAGGAGGACGACCGCGACCAGCGCGCCGCCGATCAGGCCGAGCGCGTGCCCCTGGATCGCGACGTTCGCCCACCCCGGAACGCCGTAGGAGGGGGACGCCTCCGCGAATGCCACCGGGACGCGGAGGGCGTCGTAGAGGACGCCGACGAGCGTCGTCCCGGCCATCGCGACGACCGCGGCGACGGGCCGCGAGACGAGCGCGAACCCCCAGTACGCGAAGACGACGACGGAGAAGCCGATCACCGGACCGAGCGCGAACAGCGCGGAGAGGAGCCCGAACGCGACCGCGGCGCCGGGGACGATCAGGAACGCCCGCACGTAGGGGTTCTCGCTCGGCGACTCGACGGCGGCGATTCGGCTCGGGAGTTCTCGGAGGCGACTCGGCAGGCGTCGGAGCCGGACCGGGCGTCCGTCCCCGTCGTCGACCTCGCGCCCGTGGGGGAAGTGGCCGTACGCGTACTCGGCGAGCCCCCCGGCGACGAGCGCGGAGAGGAGGTTCCCGGTGATATGCCCGCGGCTCGCGTGCGCGAAACTGGACCAGAGGAGCCCCTCCGGGTAGAAGTACGACCACGACCGGAACGGGATCACGACCGGTCGGTTCGGATTGTCGATACCCGACTGGACGAACAGGTACACCCCGATCACGCCGGCGATCACGACGAGCGTTCCCCACGGGACGCCGAGGAGGAGCCGCGAGCGGAGCGCTCGCGTCCAATCGCCGCTCGGACGGTCGACGAGGTACACCGCGGCGAGCGCGACGACGACGCCGACGCCCCCGGCGGCGAGGTGAACGGCCTCCGACGGCAGCGCCTCCGCGATCATGTCAGGTTCGAGGGGGCCGCGCACACATCAATACGGGGGTCGCGTTCCCGACGATATCAGGAGGACGGCCGGAGCGTCCGGTCTCAGATCTTGTTCTCGGCGTCGTCGGCGAGCTCCTCCATCCGCTTGCCGACGCGGCCGGCGGGCGAGAACTCGTCTTCGCTCATCGCGTTCGCTAGGGCGTTGCCGAGGACGAACACGGCGTGTTTGTGCTCGCTCTTCGACTTGTGGACGTGCGAGGGGTCGACGTCGAGCTCGTCGTAGGGGTCGAACAGCGAGCCGTCGACGGTCTCCTGCGCGCGGAAGTGCTCCATGATCGTCACCATCTGTTCGTGGAGTTCGAGCAGCTCGTCCTTGTGCATATCCACGGATACGGGTTGTATGCCCTATAAGGGTTGTTGAGGGCGGTACGCACGGATCCGTGCCGCGCGCGGCTCGACGCGGGGTCGTTCGCTCAGAAGACGTACTCGTCTTCGTGGCCCATCATCCCCTCCTCCTCGAACCCGCTGTTGGAGTCGTCGTCGTCCCGGGGGCCGCTCGTCTTGTACGCCTTGATGCCAGTCGACAGCAGCTCCTCGACCGCCTCCTCCCGGTTGAGGAACTCTCCCTCCTCGACCATCTGGGCTATCTGCATCTCCAGATGCTCCGGCACGGTTATCTTCACTCGTGGCATTTGCTGTCCGGGTCTTGTGGCATGGCGTATATAAAAGTGGCGTCGGAGATCCGCTGATACGAAAACTCAAAACGACGACGCAAAAGTTCATTTTTGATCTGTTAAATACAGGTTAAAGATGTACGAAGCGGCGCGGCGATCCCTCTCGCCGCCGACTCCGTTCCCGCCGCGCGCGGTGCTCGCGGGTGCCCGACCGTCTCCGAGAGCGACATTCATACGTCGGTCCGGGCCGAACCGCATCCCATGACCGAATCCGGCGTCGAGGGCGCCGAGGACCTCACCGACCTCTACCGCGAGTACGGCGACGATCGGCTCCCGCCGGGACAGCGCGAGACCGACGGGTTCCCCGTCCTCTCGAAGAGCGGAACGCCCTCGTGGGACCCGGAGACGTTCGAGCTCGAGGTGTGGGGCGCCGTCGAGGAGCCGCAGTCCCTCTCGCTCGACGAGTTCCGCGACCTGCCGGCCGTCACCCAGCGGCAGGACTTCCACTGCGTGACGGGGTGGAGCAAGTTCGACTGCGAGTTCACCGGGGTCGCGTTCGCGGACCTGGCCGACCTCGCCGGCGTCCGCGACGAGGCGGAACACGTGATGTTCCACTCGCTGGACGGCTACACGACCGACCTCCCGCTCGACGAGTGCACGAAGCCGGGCGTCCAGCTCGCGTACGGCTTCGACGGCGACGACCTCCCGGCCGACCACGGCGGCCCGATCCGCGTCGTCACGCCCCACAAGTACGCGTACAAGGGCGCGAAGTGGGTCTCGGGCGTGGAGCTCCTCACCGAACCCGAGCTCGGCTACTGGGAGAAACGCGGGTACAGCGACACGGCGAACCCCTGGAACGAGGAGCGCTACAGCTGACCGTCCGCCGTCCGTCGCCCTGCTCGTTTTGCCGCTCGGGGTTCCCCCGTCCGCTCCGCCCCGATAGTCAGGATAAAGGGTCCCCGGTCCCGACTCGATACGCATGGAACGGGCGCGCTCTCGGTCGTCGCCGCCGCTGGTCAGCCGGACCACGGCGGTCGACGAGCCGGCGTTCGCGGCGGCGTTCGACGCCCTCCCGTCGCCGCGCACGACCTGGAGCGCGCCCGACGACGCGCTGGTGCTCGGCGGCGGCGCGGCGGCGACGCTGACCGCCGCCGGCGGCGACCGGTTCGCGGCGATCCGCGACGCGTCGACGGAGCTGTTCGAGTCCGGCGACGTCCACGCCGGCACCGAGGCGGCCCGTCCCCGCGTGTTCGGGGGGCTCGCCTTCCACGAGGGCGCCTGCGACGGCGACCCGTGGGGGCCGTTTCCGGAGGCCCGGTTCGTGTTGCCGCGGGTCCAGCTGACGGTCGCGGACAACGGCGCGTGGCTCACCGTCAACGCGGTCGGCGACGACGCCGACGTCGCCGCCGTCGAGGACCGCTTGGCGCGCGAGGTCGATCGGTTCGCCGCGCTCGACCGGCGCGACTCCGGGGAGACGGGCGAGAGCGCGGCCGCCTCTCGGCCGCCCCGTCCGGGCATCCGCGAGAGCCGCCGGACGACGAGCCGCGAGGCGTGGCGCGAGAGCGTCGGCGCCGCGGTCGACCGGATCCGCGACGGCGACCTCCGGAAGGTGGTGTTGGCGCAGGCGCTGGAGGCCGACCTCGCGGCCGACTTCCCCCGCGCGGCGACGCTCGAACGCCTCGCGGAGAAGTACCCCGACTGCCACCGCTACTGGTTCGAGCCGGACGGCGGGGACAGCGCGTTCTTCGGCGCCACGCCCGAGCGGCTGGTCTCGCTTCGCGGCCGGACGGTCGAGACCGACGCGCTCGCCGGGACGACCGGCCGCGGCGAGACGCCGAGCGAGGACGAGTGGCTCGCGCGGGAGCTCCTCGACGACGAGAAGAACGTCCACGAGCACGAGCTCGTCGCGGAGACGGTCCGCGACCAGCTGGAGCCGTTCGCGGCGTCGGTCTCCGCGGGCGAGCGCCGCGTCCGCCGGCTCGCGACGGTCCAGCACCTCCACACGCCGATCACCGCCGAGCTCGGCGCGGACCGCCACGTGCTCGACCTCGTCGATGCGCTCCACCCGACGCCCGCGGTCGGCGGGCTACCGCCGGACCGCGCGCTGGCGACGATCCGCGAGACGGAGCCGTTCGACCGCGGCTGGTACGCCGCGCCGGTCGGCTGGATCGACGCCGCGGGCAACGGCGCGTTCGCGGTCGCGATCCGCTCGGCCGTCGCGAGCCGGCGCCGCGCGACGCTGTTCGCGGGCGTCGGGGTCGTCTCCGACTCGGACCCCGACCGCGAGTGGGACGAGGTCCAGCTGAAGTACCGGCCGATCCTCGACGAGCTGGAGGGCGACGGCGCGGGCGACTCCGCGGACTGACCTCCCGCCTATTGAAACATCTTGAGCGGCTCTGCCTGCGAGCTCTCCTCGTTCGCCTGTCGCATCCGCTCGGCGAACTGCTGTTTCGCCTCGCGGATCTCCGTCGCCTGCTCGACGAGCCCGTCGGTCGGCGTCTCGATCCCGGCGATCGGGTCGATGCCGTCGGCGATGAGCACCCGCGCCGCCTCGGGGTCGGGGAACTGCGGGTCGGACTCGACGACGAGGCCGACCGCGTCGCGATCGTTTTCGAGCGCCGCCGCGAGCATCGCGCCCGTTGGCCCGGAGACGAGCCCGGACTCGGACGGCTCGGACACCTCGGCCCGGGCCAGCGCCTCGGCGCCGTCGCCGGTCGCGATCCCGTACAGGCTCGGGGGCGCCTCGTCCTTCTCGCGGCCGAGCCCCGACAGGAACACCGGGAACAGGTCGACCTCGTCGAACCACGAGCCGAGACACGCCGCGACCTCGGTCGCCGCGGACGGGTTCACGGGCACGTCGCTGCGGAGCGCGACGAGGTCGTTCTCGGGGTCAGCGTACAGCCGCACCGGGGTCGTCGCGGCCGTCTCGGACTCGTGGTAGACGGCCACCGGCGGGAGCCCGTCGCAGTGGACGTTCGCGTAGTGGGTCATCTCGTGGACGTCGATCAGGTGGTCGGTCGCGATCTTCCCGACGAGGCCGACGCCGGGGAACCCCTCGATCAGGGTGGGATCGTCCAGCGAGACGTCGTCGTCGAGGACGGAGATGCGTGCCATGCGCGCCCGTACGCCCGGGCCGGACCTAAAGGTGCGGCGCAGGCAGCTCCGGGGGCGGGACACGCGGCGGGTCCGGGGGTGAGACGCGCGGCGGATCCCTCGTTCGAGTCCCGAAACCGTCTAACGGCCCGCCGCGAAAAGAGGACCATGAATCCGCTCGACCGATACGAGTCGCTCGTCGACGACGTCGACGCGTTCCGGGCGGCGTGCGACCGGCCCCTCCCCTCGGTCGTGCGCACGAACGGCATCGCGGCCTCCCCGGCCCGCGTCCGCGAGGCGTTCGACGACGAGGGCGTCGCCTACGAGCCGGTCGACTGGCGCGACGGCCTCTTCCGGCTCCCCGACGGGAACCCCGGCGGCAACTGGCCGTACGTCCACGGCTGGACCCACGGGCAGGAGGAGGTGTCCGTCCTGCCGACGCTCGCGCTCGACCCGCGGCCGGGCGAGCGCGTCTGGGACGCCTGCGCGGCCCCCGGCAGCAAGACGACCCAGATCGCGGACGCGATGGACGACGAGGGCACCGTCGTCGCCAACGACAACAACCTCGGGCGGCTCTCCGCGCTCCGGCACAACGCCGAGCGGCTCGGGATCACGAACGCGATCGTCACGAACCAGGACGCCCGAAACTTCTCGACGAAGCCGCTCGCGTTCGACGAGTTCGACCGCGCGCTCGTCGACGCGCCCTGCTCCTGCGAGGGCACCTGCCGCAAGAACCCGGACGTCTTGGACGAGTGGACGCTCGACCACGTCCGCGCCGTCGCGGGGATCCAGAAGGGGGTGCTGGCCCGCGCCGTCCAGGCGACCCGTCCGGGCGGGGTCGTCGTCTACTCCACCTGTACGTTCGCGCCCGAGGAGAACGAGGCGGTCCTCGACCACGTCCTCGCGAACGAGGACTGCGAACTGGTCGAGTTCGACCTCCCGCTCGACACCGACCCCGGCGTGACCGAGTGGGACGGCGAGGCGTACGACGAGTCGGTGACGCGCGCGAAGCGGATCTACCCGCACCGCAACGACACGGGCGGCTTCTTCTGCGCGAAGCTGCGCGTGGGCGGGAACAAAAACACGGGGGTCGGAGCGTGACCGACGGCGCCCCCACCAACGACGGCCAGCAGTTCGATCGCCTCCCCGAGACGCCCGCAGACCGAGAGGTCGAGGGGCGCGCGAGTCGCGAAGAGGTCCTCGACTGGTGGGACGAGCGGTTCGGGATCGAGCGGGTGGTGTTCGAGGAATACAGCTTCTGGGAGAAGGGCGCCGGAAAGATCTGGATCTTCAACGGCGAGGCGACGGACCCGAGCGAGGTCGAGGCCGTCGGGATGACGTTTCTCCGGACGCGACAGGAGCACTGGAAGCCGACCGGGCGGGCGGTCTCGCGGTTCGGATCGCGCGCGACGAAGAACGTGATCGAACTGGACCCCGAGCAGGCGTCTCGGTTCGCTGCCGGGGAGGATCAGGAGTTGCCGGAGTGGGATGGCGACTGGGGCTACCTGATCGCGACTCACGAGGTTGCCGGCGAGTCGGTGCCGATCGGCGTGGGGCTGTATTTATACGACGAACTGCGCTCCGTGGTGCCGAAAGGGAGTCGAGCGGACCTGCCGGTCGTCGAGTGACGGATCGCGTTCGCACGTCGATTTACTGCTTATAAATGGCTGATTTTGGATCGGCGGAGAACACTTCCAGAGCCCTAGCCGCTCGTTTATAAATAATTGCTCGCAGATCGACGGTTGACTCCTCCAACGCCCCAGCCGCTCGCTTATAAATGAGTGTCAGTAGAACGACGGCGAACACCTCCAAAGCCCCAGCGGCGAGGCCGCCGTACGCTCGTTGTGCTCCTCAGTCGCTCGCTTCGCTCGCTCCCTGCGGTGCTTACGTCGCCTACGGCGGCCTCGCCGCTGCCCCTTTGAGTCCCACCCGCACAGCACCGCAGCCTCAAGCCTCCCCAGCCTCGTCGGCCTCCCTCCGGTCGGCCGACTCCCTCGCACGCGCTCCTCGCGCCCTCTGGGCGCTCGGAGGCGCGCGCCACGGCACTTATTTAAATATTCTATTCCGATTTCTCCCGAACCGTGCCGCCGCCGAGACCCTCCCACTCGACCCGGTAGCCGAGCCACGAGAGCGCGGCGCTGGCGTTGTCGATCCCCCGCTCGTCGAGGACCTCTTCGGCCTCCGACAGCGACATCCCGGGTTCGACCTCGTCGGCGAGCGCATCGAGCACCGTGGGCCTGACGAGCGTTCGCCCGATGCGCTCGTGGTCGGGGAACGATTTGTCTTCTATCGCCTCGACGCTCACGCCGTGTGCGTCTGCCAGCTCGTCCAGTCCGATCGCGTCGGCGTCGGGCGAGAGGGAATCGGGGAGGTCGGCGGCCGCGTCCGCGACGAACTCGGCCTCGTACTCGCGGAGCACGTCGACCACGTCCTTCACGCGCACCGTTCCCGAGTAGGTGACGACGCGGTGGTCGCGCGCGGCGATCTCCTCGCCGACGCCGAGGCTCTCGTCGACGGCGACGAGCAGGTCCACGTCCTCGACGTCCGCGAGCTGAGCGAGCTTCTTGTCGACGTACTCGGGGGTCCAGAAGCCCATCACCTCGAAGAAGAGCCTGAAGTCGGCGTGGTCGTAGTCGAACGCGAAGTCCGGGATCATCACGCTCACCCCGGTTTCGAGCGGCTCGGGTTCGCGCACCAGAGTCCAGTCGAGGTCGAGCCCGCGGACCCGCCCGGCGAAGTCAGCCTCGACCCCGCTGTCGAAGTCGGGCTCCGCGACGGGCTCGACGTCCGGCACGGTCACGTCGCCGTCCGAGAGGCGCATCGTGCGCTCGCGGCCGCGGTCGTCGATCGCCGCCTCCAGCGACCACTCCGCCGACTCCGCGACCGTCCGGAGCAGCCGCGCGAAGGCGGTCCCGTAGCGTCGCGTGCGCGAGAACAGCCGGTCCGGGCCGGTGACGACGAGTTCGCGGCCCTCCGGAGTCTTCTCGACCTCGTACATCAAGCGCAGGCGCTTGACGGCCGAGACGAGCCGCTTCGGGTCGTTCGACCGCACCCGGACCTCGGTGGCGTCGAAGAGCGCGGTCTGGGCCAGCGAGAGGTCGTACTGTTCGAGGAGGGTGTCCGGGTCCCAGCGCACGTCGGCGTCGACGAGGACCCGCTCGACGTCGCGGTCGGCGTACAGCGAGGCGTCCACCGCATCGGACTCGATCCCGAGCGCGTCGGACGCGCGCTCCACCGCGGTCTCCCGCTCCGCCTCGCTCGCGACGCCGACCGCCTCCGCGGCCTCGAACGCGGCCCGCCGGACGCGACGCGGCGGGACCGGGGCCCGCGTCTCGAACTCGCACTCGCGCTCGACGAGCGCCGCGAGCCCCCGGACGAGTTTGAAGTCGCCGTTCCGGGTGGCGGCGTCGGCCTCCAAGTCCGCCAGCGCGTCGTCGAGGTCGCCGCGCCGCTCGCCGACGTGCGACTCGAACGTCCCGAGGACGCGGGCCGCGAGCGGGCGGTGTTCCCGGCCGGTGAACTGCGGGCGGTAGCCGCCGCCCGCCCGGGAGACGCGCAGGAGGTCCTTGCGTAGCACGGGGCGGGGTACGCCGCGCCCGGCCTAAAACGAGCGGGTTCGGTTCCCCCCCGAACGTGCGGTCGCGGTGGCGCGTGCCTGCGAGCGGCCGCCATCGGCGGCCGCGAGACAGCACCGCGCGAGGGAGTCAGTCGCCGGAGCAAAGCGACGGCGACTGACGAGGCTGGGGAGGGGAGAGGTGTTGTGCGGTCGTGGTCGGGTGGGACTCGAAGGGGCAGCCGGGAGGCGGGCGCAGGCGAAGTAAGGACCGCAGGGCGGGAGCGAGCGAAGCGAGCGACCAACCGAGGACCGCAGCGAGCGTGCGCCCGCCTCCCGGCTGGGGCTTCGGTGGTGTCGCTCGCCGATTTGTCAGATCTGAAGCCCTCGTATAGCCGAGCGGTCGAGAACTCGAATTTCGTTTCGCCGAGGCGGGAAACGCGGCGTTGAGCGGTCGGAGCCGTGGCGCCGACTCCCGCTCTGCTGCCGACGCGCACCCCTCTCACGTATCGGTGCGACACGCTTAACTCCGAAACCCGTCGATCGGAGCGTAATGAGCACCGACGCGGCGAGTGACGGGGACGCCGGTAGCGAGTCCGACGATGCCGCCGGAGATGGCACCGCCGACCCCGCCGACTCCGAGGCGTTCGTCCGCACCTGCGAGCACCTCGTCGAGCGCATCCTCGACGGCGAGATCGAGCGCGACGACCTCGAACGCGCCAAGCTCGACGCCTGCTCGGAGTTCGGCTCCCCGAAGGTGCCGAAGAACACCGAGATCCTGGATCACGCCCCGTCCGAGGCGCGCGACGACGTGATCGAGGTGGTCCAGCGCAAGCCGGTCCGGACCGCCTCCGGCGTCTCCCCCGTCGCGATCATGACCTCGCCGGAGCTGTGCCCGCACGGAAAGTGCCTCTACTGTCCCGGCGGGCCGGCCTCGGAGTTCTCCTCGGCGCAGTCGTACACGGGCCACGAGCCCGCCGCCGCGCGCGGCGAGCAGAACGACTACGACCCGTACGGGCAGGTCACGCTCCGGCTCGAACAGCTCCGGAAGATCGGCCACCCGGTCGACAAGGTGGAGCTGATCCTGATGGGCGGGACGATGACCGCGCGCTCGCACGACTACCAGGAGTGGTTCGTCAAGCGCGCGCTCCAGGCGATGAACGACTACGACCTCGACAAGGAGCCCGAGCCCGCCGAGGGCGAGTCGTTCGCGCCGGACCCCGAGGCGACCGAGTTCGAGTACCTCGAAGACGTGATCGCCGAGAACGAGACGAACGAGATCCGCAACATCGGCACCACCTTCGAGACGAAGCCGGACTGGTGCGACCCCGAGCAGATCGACCGCATGCTCGACCTCGGCGGCACGAAGGTCGAGGTCGGCGTCCAGACCACCTACGAGCGGATCAACCGCGAGATGCACCGCGGCCACGGCAACGAGGCCTCCCGGAACGCCAACCGCCGCCTGCGCGACGCCGCGTTCAAGGTCGGCTTCCACATGATGCCCGGGCAGCCGGGCATGACCCGCGAGATGTGCTTAGAGGACTTCCGGCAGCTGTTCGACAACCCCGACTGGCGGCCCGACTACCTGAAGATCTACCCGACTCTCGTCGTCGAGGGGACTCGCGTGTACGACCGCTGGCGCCGCGACGACTTCGACCCGCTCACGAGCGAGGAGGCGGCCGACCTCGTCGCCGACGCCATGGACCTGATCCCGAAGTACACCCGGCTCCAGCGCGTCCAACGCGACATCCCCGCGGACTTCATCGACGCGGGCGTCCAGAAGTCGAACCTCCGCCAGCTCGCCGCGCAGCGCGCCGAGGAGAAGGGGATCGTCCAGCGGGACGTCCGCGCCCGCGAGGTCGGCCACAACGACGCCGACCCGGACCCCGACGACGTCGAACTCGACGTGCTCACCTACGAGGCCGGCGGCGGCACGGAGCACTTCATCTCCTTCGAGGACCCAGTCCGGGACCTGCTCGTCGGGTTCTGTCGCCTGCGGTTCCCCTCGTTTGCCCCCGACCAGCCCGGCGCGCCGGGCACCGAGGGCGACCCGATCCGCCCGGAACTCGAAGACGCCGCGCTGGTCCGCGAGCTCCACGTCTACGGCAACGAGGTCGGCATCGGCGGCGACGGCGACTGGCAGCACCAGGGGTACGGCACGAAGCTCCTCGAACGCGCCGAGGAGCTCTCCCGCGAGGCGGGCTACGACAAAGTCGCGGTCATCTCGGGCATCGGCGCCCGCGAGTACTACCGCAACAAGCTCGGCTACCGGCAGGACGGGCCGTACGTGTCGAAGCGGCTGTGAGCGTCACCCGTTCGCCGGACCCGCACCCACAACGACACGCCTTTTTCCGGCCCGCCGGTTGCTATGGTGTATGGACCAGAAGCGGGAGCTGTCGAGCATCGACCTCGCCGCGCTCGTCACCGAACTCAATCGGTACGAGGGCGCGAAGGTCGACAAGGCGTACCTCTACGACGACGACCTGCTCCGGCTGAAGCTTCGCGACTTCGACCGCGGCCGCGTCGAGCTCATGATCGAGGTCGGGGACATCAAACGGGCCCACGCCGCCGACCCGGACCACGTCGCGGACGCGCCGGGACGCCCGCCGAACTTCGCGAAGATGCTGCGGAACCGCATGTCGGGCGCGGACTTCGCGGGCGTCGAGCAGTACGAGTTCGACCGCATCCTCACCTTCGAGTTCGAGCGCGAGGACCAGAACACCACGCTCGTCGCCGAGCTGTTCGGCCAGGGGAACGTCGCCGCGCTCGACGAGACGGGCGAGGTGATCGGGGCGCTGTCGACGGTGCGGCTCAAGTCCCGCACGGTCGCCCCCGGCTCGCAGTACGAGTACCCGGCCTCGCGGCTGAACCCGCTCGACGTGAGCCGCGGCGCGTTCGACCGCCACATGCGCGAGTCGGACAGCGACGTCGTCCGGACGCTCGCCACCCAGCTCAACCTCGGCGGCCTGTACGCCGAGGAGGTGTGTACCCGGGCCGGCGTGCCGAAGGAGACGCCGATCGAGGAGGCGACCGACGACCAGCTCGGCGCGCTCCACGACGCGCTCGCCCGGATCGACGAGCGGCTCCGCTCGGGCGACGTCGACCCCCGCGTGTACGAGGAGTCCGTCGACGGCGAGGAGGACGGAGAGTCGAGCGACGAGGAGCCCCGCGTCGTCGACGTGACGCCCTTCCCGCTCGCGGAGCACGAGGGCCTGCCGAGCGTCGGCTTCGACTCCTTCAACGCCGCCGTCGACGAGTACTTCTACCGGCTCGGCAGCGAGGAGACCGACGAGGGCGAGGCCCCGGCGGACGCGGGCGCGTCCCGCCCGGACTTCGAAGAGGAGATCGCCAAACAGGAGCGGATCATCGAACAGCAGAAGGGAGCGATCGAGGGGTTCGAGGAGCAGGCGCAGGCGGAACGGGAGCGCGCCGAGCTGCTGTACGCGCACTACGACCTCGTCGACGAGGTGCTCTCGACGGTGCGGGAGGCCCGCGCAAACGAGGTGCCGTGGGACGAGATCGCGGAGACGCTCGACGCCGGCGCCGAGCGCGGCATCCCGGCCGCGGAGGCCGTCGTCGACGTCGACGGCGGAGAGGGAACGGTGACGGTCGAACTCGAAGAGGAAGGGGACGACGGGGGGACGGTGACGGTCGAACTCAACGCGAGCGAGGGCGTGGAGGTCAACGCCGACCGCCTCTACCGGGAGGCGAAGCGCGTCGAGGAGAAGAAGGCGGGCGCGCAGGAGGCGATCGAGTCGACCCGCGAGGAGCTGGAGGCCGTCAAGGAGCGGAAGGCGGAGTGGGAGGAGCAGCAGGCGGCCGACGACGGTGGCGAGGGCGACGCCGACGGTGCGGACGGCGAGGGCGACGACGAGGAGTACGAGACCGACTGGCTCTCGCGCTCCTCGATCCCGATCCGGAGCCCGGACGACTGGTTCGAGCGGTTCCGCTGGTTCCACACGTCGACGGGCTACCTCGTCATCGGCGGGCGCAACGCCGACCAGAACGAGGAGCTGGTGAAAAAATACATGAGCAAACACGACCGGTTCTTCCACACGCAGGCCCACGGCGGGCCGGTGACCCTGCTGAAGGCCGCCGGGCCCTCCGAGTCGGCGGACCCCGTCGACTTCTCCGAGGAGACGCTGCGGGAGGCCGCGCAGTTCGCCGTTTCCTACTCCTCGGACTGGAAGGACGGCCGCGGCGCGGGCGACGCGTACATGGTCGAACCCGATCAGGTGTCGAAGACGCCCGAGAGCGGCGAGTACATCGAGAAGGGGAGTTTCGTGATCCGCGGCGACCGGACGTACTTCGAGGACGTCCCCTGCCGGATCGCGGTCGGCGTCCAGTGCGAGCCGGTCACCCGCGCCATCGGCGGGCCGCCGTCGGCCATCGTCGACCGCGCGGCCGCGCACGTCACCTTCGAACCGGGGATGTACGCGCAGAACGACGCCGCGATGATGGCCTACCGGAACCTCAAAGAGCGGTTCACCGACCAGTCGTTCGTCCGCAAGGTCGCCAGCGCGGACCTGCTCCAGGAGTTCCTCCCGCCGGGCGGGTCGGACATCGTGGATTGAACGGGTCGAGCTGACTGACGGCAAAGCCGATCGCCCGAGCGCGACGTTTTCAAGCCTCCGCGACGGAGGGGGGCGCATGGCCTTCGAATCGCTGCCGGAGGGGTGGCGGCTGTGGAACGAGGAGCCCAGCGGGCGGGCGATCCTCGTCTACCGCCCCGACGTCTTCGGGAGCGGCGACCTCCCCGACGAGTGTCTCCCGACCATCTACCTGACGAACGGCGCCCGGAACGCGCGCCCCGGCTCGGGCCAGTACGCGACCGACGAGTGGCACGTCGTCTGCTTCTTGGAGCCCGAGATCGAGGCGGTCTCGGAGACGTACGAGAGCCGCGAGGCGGGCGCGGCCGGCGCGGTCGACGTCGCGGAGCGGTTCGTCGCCGGCGAGATCGATTATCGGGCGGCGTATCAGGTGCCCCGAGAGGAGTACTTCGCGCGCCTCGACCACTTCGTCGGCGGCGAGGAGTCCGCGTGAGCGGCGGTGTCCGAACCGCGTGACTGCGCGGCGACGCGAGGGCGTTTGTATCCACGATTACGCATAACTCGGACCGAGTTACGAGTAGATACGCCACGAACACGAGGATTTTTATCGCCGCCCGCCCCACCGTCGCGTACATGAACGCCGGTGGGGACTACGGCGGCGACGAACCGCGGGAGAAGTGCGGCGTCGTCGGCGTCTCGCTCGCGGATCGGGAGGCCGCGCGACCGCTGTACTACGCGCTGTACGCGCTCCAACACCGCGGCCAGGAGTCGGCCGGGATCGTCACGCACGACGGATTCCAACAGCACAGCCACGTCGAGCGCGGCCTCGTCGGCGACGCGTTCGAAGAGGGGGACCTCGCGTCGCTGTCGGGCGGCACCGGCATCGGTCACGTGCGCTACCCGACCGCCGGCAGCCTCGACAAGAGCTGCGCGCAGCCGTTCTCCGTCTCTTTCAAATCCGGCTCGCTCGGGCTGTCGCACAACGGCAACCTCGTCAACGCCGACGAGGTGCGCGAGGAGCTGGCCGCGGCGGGCCACGCCTTCACCTCCGACGGCGACACCGAGGTGATCGCCCACGACCTCGCGCGCAACCTCCTCGAAGAGGACCTCGTGCGGGCGGTCAAACACACGATGAACCGCATCCACGGCTCCTACTCGCTGGCGATCACCCACGACGACACCGTCCTCGGCGTCCGCGACCCGCTCGGCAACCGCCCGCTGTGTCTCGGGAAGATCGACGGCGGCTACGTCCTCGCCAGCGAGTCCGCCGCCATCGACACGCTCGACGGCGAGCTGATCCGCGACGTGCGACCCGGCGAACTCGTCGTCTTGGATCCCGACGGAACGGGCTACGACACGTATCAGCTGGTCGAGCGCGAGTCGACCGCCCACTGCTTCTTCGAGCACGTCTACTTCGCCCGCCCCGACTCCGTCATCGACGAGAGCCTCGTGTACGAGGTGCGCCGGAAGCTGGGTCGGAAGCTCTGGGAGGAGTCCGGCGTCGAGTCCGACGTGGTGATGCCGGTGCCGGACTCCGGCCGCGCGTTCGCCTCCGGCTACGCGGACGCCGCGGGCGAGACCACTCCCGATGGCGAGCCGCGGGCCGCCGACGACGGCGGGGTGGAGTTCGCCGAGGGGCTGATGAAGAACCGCTACGTGGGCCGGACGTTCATCATGCCCACGCAGGACGAGCGGGAGCGCGCGGTCCGGCTGAAGCTGAACCCGATCCGCTCGACGGTGGAGGGGAAGTCGGTCACGATCATCGACGACTCCATCGTCCGCGGAACGACCTCGACGCAGCTCGTCGAGCTCGTCCGCGAGGCGGGCGCCGAGGAGGTCCACCTCCGGATCGGCGCGCCGCCGATCCTCGCGCCCTGCTACTTCGGCATCGACATGGCGACGCGCGAGGAGCTGATCGCCGCCGACGCCTCGACCGAGGAGATCCGGCAGGAGGTGGGCTCGGACACGCTTTCGTACCTCTCCATCGACGCGGTCGCGGAGGCGCTCGGCGAGAGCCGCGCGGACCTCTGTCTCGGCTGCGTCACCGGCGAGTACCCCTTCGACGTCGAGGGCGAGGCGACCGACCGCGACGTCGACGCGCCGGTCTCGGATCCGACGCCGGCGGACGACTGAGCGCTTCGTTCGAACCCGGCGCTCGCGGACCATGAACCCCGTTTTTCCGACTCGACCCCGCACACGTTCGGCGCCGCTCCGACCGCTCGGGACGTATCGGGGGCTTAAATACGCTCACGGTCAGACGTGCGAACATGACACGGAACGCCGACGCCGCCGAGGACGACGCCGCGTCGATGAGCCGCCGCGGGTTCTTCCGCGCCGGGGCCGCCGGGGCGGCGGTCGCCGCGGGCGTCGCGGCCGGAAGCGGGACCGCCGCCGCGCAGTACGACGGCTGGCTGGACGACGTGAGCAACTACGACGGCACCCACGACTACCGCGGACAGGACGAGGTCACCGTTCAGGTCGGCGCGGGCGAGAACGGGCTCCGGTTCGGCCCGGCCGCGATCCTCATCGACCCGGGCGCGACGGTCGTCTGGGAGTGGACCGGCCAGGGCGGCGGCCACAACGTCGTCGCGCAAGACGGCACCTTCGACAGCGGGTCCGCGGTCGCGGAGGCGGGGACCACCTTCGAGTACACCTTCGAGGACGCGAGCGAGGGCGACACGTTCAACTACTACTGCGAACCCCACCGGTCGATCGGAATGAAGGGCGCCGTCGCGGTCGGCTCTGTCGACGACGACCTCGTCGACCCGCAGGCGGAGGGCGGCGACGGCTCCGGTGAGGGCAGCGACGCGGCCGGATACGGCGACTGGTTCGAGAACGTCGGCAACTACGAGGGGACACGAGACCTTCGCGGGCAAGACGAGGTCACCGTCTCCGTCGGCGCGGGCGAGAACGGGCTTCGGTTCGACCCGCCCGCGATCCTGGTCGATCAGGGGACGACGGTCGTCTGGGAGTGGACCGGTGAGGGTGGCGGCCACAACGTTGTCGCGGAGGACGGCACCTTCGACAGCGGGTCCGCGGTCGCGGAGGCGGGGACCACCTTCGAGTACACCTTCGAGGACGCGAGCGAGGGCGACGTGTTCCGGTACGCCTGCGAACCCCACCGGTCGATCGGCATGAAGGGCGCCGTCGCGGTCGGCGCCGTCGACGACGACCTCATCGGCGGCGAGGGAGGGTCCGGGGGCTCCGGCGGCGACGGGGGCTCCGGCGGCGGCAGCGGGCTCTCCGCGAGCGACATCGGGACGCTGGCGCTCGGCTTCGGCTTCGCCGGCGCGCTGCTCGTCCCGCTGTTCTACGCGGCACACCGGAAGGCCGAGCGGAACGCGTAGTCGACTCTCTCTTTCTGCCGCGTTCGGTCAGTAGACGTGGTACAGCAGCAGGTACACGCCGATTCCCATCGTGAAGGAGATCAGCCAGAGGACGGCGCCGACCATGCCGACCTGCGCGTGTCGCGTCCGATAGAGGTCCTCGTACGGCCGGGTCGCGGCCAGGAAGAGCGCGTGGAAGACGAAGGGGACGCAGACGATCGCGAGCAGGATGTGGATCGCTAAGAAGGGGAGGTAGACGTACGAGTAGACGGCCTCGGGGCCGGGGAACTCGGTGGTCCCGACGTGGATCAGCCGGTAGAGGTACGCGCCGAGGAACGCGGCGAACAGCGCGAAGGAGGTCACCATGAAGTTGCGGTGGCGCTTCACGTTCCCGCGAGAGATCTCACGCCAGCCGAGGGTGATCGTCGCGATGGCGGTGAGGGAGACGGCGGCGTTGAAGTGCGGGATCGCGGCGAGGACGGCGTCGCTCGCGCGGGGCAGCAGCGAACTCGGGATCGCGCCGCCCACCGCGCCGAAGACGAGCGCGAGCGCGACGACGGAGGCGACGGCGGTCAGGACGGAGACGTTCTCGCGAGCCCAATCGGACATACTCGTGCGGTGGGACGCGACCCCCAAACGCGTGCCGGTTGCGGTCGAGGCGGTTCGGGTGTGGTCGCCGAGCTGCGGCCGGCCGCGGCGCTCGACCTCGGTCTGCGAAACCCCGCCACGCTCCCGCCAAATGGAAGGGCTTTTAATTAGGGGAAGGGTACGTGGAGACGCGACAGAACACCGCGAGCGTGGGTAGCCAAGCCAGGCCAACGGCGCAGCGTTGAGGGCGCTGTCCTGTAGAGGTCCGCCGGTTCAAATCCGGTCCCACGCATCGCACGGGGTACACCCCCACGATGCACGGTGTTGTCTACACGACAGCACCCACGCACAATTCCTTTCGATGCTACGTGAGAAGTGACGAGTACGATCGGAACGCTGTGATCGTGAACCCCTCCAAAGCCCCAGCCGTTCGCTTATAAATGATTACTTGCGAACCGGCGGTGAACACCCCCAAAGCCCCAGCCGCGAGGGCGGCGCACACTCGTTGCGCTCCTCGCTCGCGTTGCTCGCTGCGGTGCTTACGTCGTCTGCGCCGCCCTCGCGGCTGCCCCTTTGAGTCCCACCCCGCACAGCACCGCACCTCACACCTCCCCAGCCTCGTCGGTCGCCGTCGCTTCGCTTGGCGACCGACTCCCTCGCGCGTGCTGTCTCGCGGCCGCCGGGGGCGGCCGCTCGCAGGCACGCGCCACCGCACAGCCATTTATAAATGACATCAGTGCTCACGATGTCTCGTCGCTCGCGCGAACTGCCACCCTTTTAGTCGCGCGCCGTCGGAGTGAGGCGTAATGAGTACGGACGCGACCCCCGAGTACGACTACGAGGAGCTGGGGCTCGTCGCCGGGCTGGAGATCCACCAGCAGCTCGACACCGAGACCAAGCTGTTCTGCGACTCCCCGACCGTCGAGCGCGACCCCGAGGAGTCCGACCGGTCGATCACCCGCAAGCTCCACCCGACGAAGAGCGAGCTGGGCGAGCTCGACGACGCCGCGATGGAGGAGAGCCGCGTCGATCGCGAGTTCACCTACCTCGCGTACGACACCACCTGCCTCGTCGAGGAGGACGACGAGCCGCCGCGGCGGGTCGACAGCGAGGCGCTCTCGGTCGCGCTCCAGATCGCCGACCTGCTCGACCTCTCCGTCGTCGATCAGGCCCACGTCATGCGGAAGCTCGTCATCGACGGCTCGAACACCTCCGGGTTCCAGCGCTCGATCCTCCTCGGGCAGGACGGCGAGATCGAGACGGAGTCGGGGTCGGTGTCGGTCGTCGACCTCATGCTCGAAGAGGAGTCCGCCAAGCGGGTCGAGGAGACCGACGACGGCGTCGTCTACTCGCTCGACCGACTCGGCGTCCCCCTCGTCGAAATCGGGACTGGCCCGGACATCCGGAGCCCCGAGGGCGCGCGGCAGGCGGCCGAGCGGATCGGGATGCTGCTGCGCTCGACGGGCGCGGTCAAGCGCGGCCTCGGCACGATCCGTCAGGACGTGAACGTCTCCATCGCGGACGGCGCCCGCGTCGAGGTGAAGGGCGTTCAGGACCTCCAGGGGATCGAGGACATCGTCCGCGGCGAGGTCGGACGGCAGGCGGAGCTGCTCGAAATCCGCGACGAGCTCCGCGAGCGCGACGCGAGCGTCGGCGACGTGTCGGACGTGACCGACGTCTTCGCCGACACGGAGTCGGGGGTCATCCGCGGCGCGCTCGACTCGGGCGGGAAGGTGACCGCCGTCCCGCTGTTCGGCTTCGACAGGCTCGTCGGCCGCGAGATCCAGCCCGACCGCCGGCTCGGCACCGAGTTCTCGGACCACGCGAAGCGCCACGGCGCGGGCGGCATCTTCCACACCGACGAACTGCCGGCGTACGGCGTCACCGAGGCGGAGGTCGCGGCCCTCCGCGACGCGGTCGGCGCGGGCGAGGGCGACGCGGTCGCCATCGTCGCGGCCGACCCGGAGACCGCCGACCTCGCGGTCGAGGCGGCCGCCGAGCGCGCGGAGACCGCGATCGAGGGCGTCCCCGAGGAGACCCGCGGCGCGAACGACGACGGGACCACGCGCTACCTCCGGCCGCTGCCGGGCGCCGCGCGGATGTACCCCGAGACGGACGTGCCGCCGGTCGAGCCGGACCCCTCCGACGTGGAGACGCCCGAACTCCTCGACGAGAAGGCCGAGCGGTACGAGGCGGAGTTCGGGCTCGACGCCGGCCTCGCCGAGCAGGTCGCGTTCGGCCAGCGGTTCCCCCTCTTCGAGGCCGCGGTCGAGCGCGGCGTCGACCCCACCTTCGCTGCGTCGACGCTGGAGTCGACGACGACGGAGATCCGGCGCGACGGCGCGCCGGTCGAGAACCTCACCGACGACCACTTCCTCGCCCTCTTCGACCTCGTCGAGGACGGCGACCTCGCGAAGGAGGGCGTCCCCGAGGTGCTGACGACGCTCGCGGAGGACCCCGATCTGTCGGCGAGCGAGGCGGTCGAGGAGGCCGGGCTCTCGGGCGTGAGCGAGGACGAGGTGCGCGAGGCGGTCGTCGAGGTCGTCGAGCGCAACGCCGACCAGATCGAGGCCGAGGGGATGGGCGCGTTCTCCGGGCTGATGGGCGAGGCGATGGGCGCCCTCCGCGGGAAGGCCGACGGCGAGGTCGTCTCCGACGTGTTACGCGAGGAGATCGGCAAGCGGTCGTAGCGCGCTTCCCGTCCGTTAGGCCCGTTTTTTACGTGTCGCGAGGTCCTGCTTCGTCCCGAGAACGACGATGGCAGACTCACCCCCGGCCGACCCGTCGGACGACTCGTCCTCGCCGGACCGGACGCCGAACCCGTCAGTCGCGAAGACGCGCGGCGACCGCGTCTCCGACGCGACGAACCGCTTCATCCACGGCGTCGAGCTGGCCGCGGCGGCGCTGTTCGCGCTCCTCTTCGGCATCGGCGTCGTCGACCTCGCGATCCAGATCGCCGAGTCGGTCCCGACCGGCGCGATCACCGATCCGAACACGGTCATCGGCTTCATCGAGACCGGGCTGCTGTTGCTCATCATCGTCGAGGTGTACGAGACGGTCGTCGCCTACATCGAGCAGAGCGACACCCGTCGGATCGTCAGGCTGGTGATCTACACCGGCGTCATCGCGATGGTCCGGAAGGTGATCATCTTCCGCACCACGGAGTACCCCTCCACGCAGGACGCCCTGTTCGCCGCGGTGTCGTACACGATCATCATCGCCGGGCTCGTGGCGCTGTTGTACGTTGAGCGCTCGGTCGGGTCGTCGCTGGTTCCGGACCCGGAGTGAGTTCCGGGACCCGTTCGTGAGTCCCGACGTCAGTCCGTCAGCTCCTCGATCAGCGTGTCGAGGTCGTACGTCGCCGGCGCGCGCGGCTCGTCGCGCAGCGTCGCGATCGTGAACGTCGAGTTCGTCCGCTCGACCTCCGGTATCGCCTCGAAGTCGCTGATGAGCCGCTCGACGGTGTCCGACGAGGAGAGCCGCGCGAGGACGACGAAGTCCGTCTCGCCCATCGTGAAGAACGCCTCCGTGACGCCCTCGACCGCGAGCAGCTCCTCGGCGAACTCCTCGTAGGGGCCCTCGTAGCTCGCGAGCACCTCGACGATGACGGTGACGCCGAGTCCGAGCGCCTCGTGGTCGAGGTCGTACAGGTCGTTCTCGATGACGCCGTCCTCGCGGAGGTTGTTCAGCCGGTAGTGGATCGTCGACACCGGAATCCCGGTCTCCTCGTGGAGCCGCTCCGGGCTCCCGGTGCCGAGATCGGAGATGGCCTTCACCAGCCGCACGTCGCGCTCGTCCATACGCCCCCTTCCCGTGATGGTCTGTTATATATTACGACCGATACGGTTGTAGTCGAGTTCAAGATTCGCTCTCATTTCGGAACCGTATCGCACGCAGTTCGTATGTGTGATTGTTCGTTCTCGATCTCGACTGATCCGAGAGACGAGCTTAACTATATTGAATAATTTTGAACCAGTAGCCAATGAACCTGCGGAACCTACTCTCTACTTCCGAATCGATCCTCGCGGCGTTCGTCCTCCTCGCGACGCTGTGGGGCACCTCCTTCGTCGCCATCGAGGCCGGGTTACACTACTTCCCGCCGCTGCTGTTCGCCGGCGTCCGCTACGCGATCGCCGGTACGGTCGTGTTGGGCGTCGCCGCGGTCGCCTCCGGCAGGACGATGCCCCGTGGCCGCGACGAGTGGCTCGGGGTCGCTGTCGCCGGGGCCTTCGTGATCGCCGCGTACCACGGGCTCCTCTACGTCGCGGAGCTGCGCATCTCGGGCGGGGTCGCGGCCGTGGTCGTGAGCCTCGCGCCGGTGTTGACCGCCGTGTTCGCGGCCGTCCTCCTCCCGAACGAGCGCCTCGGGCCCTTCGAGATCGGCGGGTTCGCCCTCGGGATCCTCGGCGTGATCGTGATCGCCGACCCGACGGAGGCCGGACTCGGCAGCGCCGCGCTGTTCGGCGTCGCGCTCGCGTTCGCCGGCGCGGTCGCCTTCTCGCTGGGCGCCGTGCTGCTCCGCCCGCTGCGGACCGACCTCCCGATCGCCGCGCTCCAGGGGTGGGCGATGGTTTCCGGCGCCGGGCTCCTGTTCGCCGGCGCCGCCCTGCTCGGCGAGTCGCCCGCGGCGATCGTCTGGAACGCGACGTCGATCGCGTCGCTGTCGTACCTCACGCTGCTGTCGGGCGTCGTCGCGTTCCTGATCTACTTCGCGCTGCTCGACGAGGTCGGGCCGACCCAGCTCCACCTCGTCGGCTACGCGGAGCCGGTCGTCGCCGCGGTGGGGAGCTGGGTCCTGCTCGGCAGCTTGATCGAGGCGGAGGCGGTCCTCGGCTTCGTCGCGATCCTCGCCGGCTTCCTCGTCTTGGAGCGCCGCGAGATCGCCGCCTACGTCGGCGTCGAGGACGCGCTCCGGGCGCACTGAAGAACCCGAATCCGGCGGTTTCTATCCTTCACTCTCCGATATCCCGACTCAGCCCCGCCCGGAGGTCGCGGCCGAAGTAGTGACCCAGCAGCGCGAGGACCAGGCCGACCCCTCCGCCGACGGCGACGAGCGGGAGCCCCCACTGCGAGAGGTAGTCGATCCCGATCGGGAGGAACCCGACGCCGAGGACGCTCGTCACCGCGCTCGCCGCGCCGGCCGCGCCACCGGCGATTCCCGTCTCGACGTACCGGCGCGTCGAGAGGACGAGGCCGAGCAGGAACGCGGCGAGGAACACGCCGCCCGCGGTCCCGATCGTCCCGCCGATGAGCGGGATCAGGCTTCCGACGAAGGACCCGACCGCGACGGTCACGAGCGCGAGCGCGAACGCCTTCGCCGAGAACCACCGACCCGAAACGCCGATTCGACCGGAGTCGCCGGAGCTTCCGGCGCTCCGCGCGCTCTCGGTGCCCGTGTCGGCCGCCGCGGCGTCGCCGGAATCGGCGCCGGACGACCCCTCACCGCCCGCGAGGTCGTCGTCGAGGAGGTCGTCGAGATCGTCCATCGGGTCGTCGTCGGACGACTCGCGCTCCTTGGAGGGTTGCATACCGGACGGTTCGGGCCCGCGGACTTGGCTTTTGTGCCGCGATCGGCGTTCGCGCTCCCGGTCGCCGCGCGGTCGCGTGTGACGCGGTACCGTTCGTCGTTTCACCGGAAACGAGGTGTGGGGTCCGTCGGTTCGCCGCGCTCAGCGGCCGTCCGCTCCCGCGTTTTCGCCGCTCGCGTCGGCGTTCCGCCCGCCCCACACGCGCTTGTCGACGAGCGCGACCGTCATCGGTCGGTCGACCGGAATCTGACACGAGAGACGCGGGTACCCGAACCGGTCGGCGAGGCGGTCGTGCCAGTGGTCGGCCGGCGGTCCCTCGCGAACGCGGACGCCGCAGGTGGCGCACAGCCCTCGCCCGCCGCAGTTGAGGCGGCGGGTCGCGGGCGCGTACGGCGACAGCCCGGCGTCGAGCAGGGCTCGGCGGAGGTTGCCGCCGCGCTCGACGTCGAGTTCGACGCGCTCGTCGCCGTCGACGACGACGAGCGGCACCGTCTCGGACCCGTCGTCAGGTCCGTCGTCGCCGTTGCCCCCACCGCCGCGGTCGCCGTCGCTCATCGGCGGTCCTTCGCGCGCCGGACACAAAGCGTCCCGGACCCGACCGGGCGTTCGAGACCCGGAACGGCTTTCGGCGCGGGCGTCGGAACGGGCGGTATGGACACGCGCCGCGCGCTGCTGGACGCCCTCGCGGCCGACGACGGTCCCGTCTCCGGCCCCGCCCTCGCCGAGTCGCTCGGCGTCTCGCGGGCGGCCGTCTGGAAGGCCGTCGAGGGGCTCCGCGAGGAGGGGTTCGCGGTCGCGTCGACGCCCGAGGGGTACGTCGCCCCCGAGGATCCCGGCTACTCCGGGCCGGGGATCGCGTTCGGGCTCGACGCCCCCTACTCGGTGGAGTACTACGACCGGATCGGATCGACGAACGCGCGGGCCCGCGAGCTCGCCGGGGAGGGCGCGGCCGACGTCGCCGTGGTCGCCGACGAGCAGACGGGGAGCCGGGGGCGCCTCGACCGCGAGTGGGTGGCGCCGAGCGGCGGCGTCTGGCTGTCGGTCCTGACGCGCCCCGACGTGCCGACGGCGCGGGCGCCGCTGTTCACCCTCGCGGCCGCGGTGGCGACGACCGACGCCGCCCGCGAGGCCGGCGTGGACGCGCGGATCAAGTGGCCGAACGACGTGCTCGTCGGGGAGGAGGCCGACGAATCGGGCGAGGGCGACTCGGACCCGACCGGCCGCGGCGGCCGGAAGCTGGCGGGGATCCTCACGGAGATGGAGGGGGAGGCCGACCGCGTCGGCTGGCTCGTCGTCGGCGTCGGGGTCAACGCGAACATCGATCCGGAGACGCTGCCCGCGGGCGCGGCGTCGCTGTCGGCGGAGCGCGGGGAACCGATCGACCGGCGGCGGTTCGCCGCGACGCTGCTCGAACGCTACGCGGCGCTGACGGCGTCGCCCGCGGCGCTCGACGGGGTCCTCCCGGCGTGGCGCGAGCGGGCGAGCACGCTCGGGCGGCGCGTCCGCGTCGAGGCCGCGGACGGGGTCGTGGAGGGAACCGCGGTCGACGTCGCGGGGCCGGGCGCGCTCGTGGTCGACACCGACGAGGGGCGGCGGCGCGTCCACGCGGGCGACTGCGAACACCTCCGCGACGCGGAGTGACTCGGGACGGCGGAGGCGCCGGCCGCTGCGTCCGCCTACCCGGTTTCCGTCGCGTCGGAGACCGAGCCGTCCGCGTCGGTCCCGGCGGCGCCCGTCTCGCCCGCGCTCGTCCCGCTCGCGGTCGCGGACTCCTCGCCGCCCGCGGAGCCGCTCGTGTTCGCCGAGTCGGTCGCGCTCTCCGATTCGGCGGCGCTCGGCGGCTCCTCCCCGTCGCCGATCCGGACGGTCAACACCGGGACCGACGAACCGCGGACGACCTTCTCCGCGACGCTGCCGAGGAGCAGCCGGTCGATCCCGCCGCGCCCGTGGGTTCCCATCACGACGAGGTCCGAGTCCGTCTCCTCGGCGTGAGTGACGATCTCGCGGCTCGGCGACCCCTCGACGACGGCGGTCTCGACGTCGACGTCGCGGTCCGCGGCCAGCTCTTCCACCGTTTCGAGCGCCGCCTCCGCGTCGTCGTACAGCAGGTCGCCGACGCCCTCCCAGGTCGTCTCCATCGGCATCCCGGCGTACCGCGCGGTGTCGACCACGTAGATGGCGCGGACCGACGCCCCGTGGACCGCGGCGAGGTCGAGCGCGTGGCACACCGCCAGCTCCCCCTCCGAGGAGCCGTCGGTCGGAACCAGGATTCGGTCGTATAGGGGCATGTTCACATATGACGTGTCACCGACAGCGGATAACTCTTTACAGTTTTTGCTGGTTCCTCGCCGGTATCCGTCGAAGCGGTACCAGGGCGCGCGTTTATGCCTCGTCCCGCCGACGGGACGGTATGACCGACGAGATCAACCTCTCCCGGCTCGAACCGACGCTCGAAGCGCGCGAGTACCCCGCCGACCGCGAGGCGCTCGCCGAGTCGTTCGCGGGCACGACGGTGCTGTTCGCCGACGGCGACGCCGACCTCGGCGACCTGCTCGCGGACGTCGACCAGGAGACGTTCGCGAGCGCGGCCGACGCGTACGCCGCGCTCCAGAACGTCCTCCCGATCGAGGCGCTCGGCGAGCCCGGGCAGTCCGACGGCGACGCCTGACCGGCGCGGCCGGAAACTCGCCCCGCTCCTCGTCACCGCTCCCCACGCCACGGCGCGTCTCGCATCGCTTTTTACCGCGGATCGCGCACTGGTGGTAATGAGCTACCGGATCGGTCTCGTCGGCAAGCCCTCGGTGGGGAAGTCGACGTTCTTCAACGCCGCGACCATGAACGACGTGCCGGAGGGCGCGTACCCGTTCACCACCATCGACCCGACCGTCGGCGAGGCGTACGTCCGCGTCGACTGCGCCGCCCCCGAGTTCGACGAGACGTGTACGCCGAGCGTCGGCGTCTGCCGCGAGGGGACGCGGTTCGTCCCCGTGAAGCTCGTCGACGTCGCCGGGCTGGTCCCGGGCGCCCACGAGGGCCGCGGGCTCGGCAACCAGTTCCTCACCGACCTCAACGAGACCGACGTGCTGATCCACGTCGTCGACTTCTCGGGGGAGACCGACATCGAGGGGGAGGCGACCGAGGGCCACGACCCGCGCGAGGACATCGACTTCTTAGAGGAGGAGCTGGACGCGTGGTACCTCGACGTGTTGGAGAAAGGGCTCGAGAAGTTCGAGACTCGGTACCACGGCGCGGACGCCGCTATCGAGGCGGAGCTCGCCGACCAGATGTCCGCGTTCGGCATCGACAAGGACCGGATGAAGCGCGTCATCCTCGCCGAGGGGCTCGAACTCGATCCGGAGACGTGGGACGAGACGGACCGGATCGAGCTGGCCCGCGAGATCCGCAAGCGGACGAAGCCGATGGTCGTCGCCGCCAACAAGATGGACACCCCCGAGGCGCAGGCGAACTGGGAGGAGATAACGACCGACCCCGACTACGACCACCTATCCTTCGTCCCCTCCAGCGCCCACGCGGAGAAGGCCCTCAAAAACGCGGACGAGGCCGGCGTCGTCGACTACACGCCCGGCGAGAGCGGCTTCGACGTCGTCGGCGACGTCTCCGGCGAACAAAAGGCCGGCCTCGACCAGATCGGCGAGTTCGTCGACGAGTACGACGGGACCGGCGTCCAGGGCGCGCTCGAAGCGGCCATCTTCGACGTGCTGGGCTGTATCGCCGTCTTCCCCGGCTCCGCGAACGGGAGCAAAGACGAGAAGGGCGTCTTCCGCGACTGCTTCATCCTCCCCGAGGGGTCGACGACGGAAGACTTCGCGTACCACATCCACTCCGACATCGGCGAGGGGCTGCTCCACGGCACCGACTGCCGGAGCGGGCGGCAGGTCGGCACCGACCGCGAACTCTCCCACCGCGACGTGATCGAACTGGTCTCGACGAAGCAGGCGGCGCCGTAGTCGGGGCGGCGCCGTAGTCGGCCCGGCCCTCCCCGACCTCCGGCGACTCCGATCAGCTATTACCCGCCGGAGTCCAACCCGATCCCATGGAACGGACCGTCACGGTCGAACCCGAGGCCGGCCTCCACGCGCGGCCCGCCTCGAAGCTGGTACAGACGGCGAACCGATTCGACGCCGACGTGTCGATCGGCCGCGACAACGACGGCGACGACGGCCTCGTCCGCGCCGACAGCATGCTCTCCGTCAGCGGGCTGAACGTCGAGCACGGCGAGTCGGTCCGCGTGGTCGCCGAGGGGCCCGACGCCGAGGCCGCGCTGGACGCGGTCTGCGACCTCCTCGCGAGCCCGGTCGAGGAGGCGCCGGAGGGGGAGGCGGACGAGGGGGCCGAGACCGACGGCGGCGACGCGGGCGAGACCGACGGCGGCGACGAGGCGGGGGACGCGCCGTGAGGACGCTCGACGGCGTCGGCAGCACGCCGCGTGCGGGGGTCGGGACGGCGCGCTGGTACCGCCCGGACGCCGACCTGACGCTCCCCGACCGCCCGGATCCCGACTCGGTCGACGTCGACGCGGAACTGGATCGCTACGAGGCGGCCCGGGACGACGTGCGCGAGGCCCTGCGCGAGGCCCGCGACCGGACCGCGGAGCGCGTGGGCGAGGAGGAGGCCGCGGTGTTCGAGGCCCACGAGGGGTTCCTCGACGACCCGACGATAGTCGAGGACGTGGAGGCCGCGGTCCGCGGCGGGACGCCCGCGGCGCACGCCGTCGCGGACCGGTTCGACGAGGCGGTCTCGCAGTTCGAGGGGATGGAGGGCCGGATGGCCGAGCGCGCCGACGACCTGCGCGACGTGCGCGACCGACTGCTCCGCACGCTCCTCGGCGCGGACGGCGGCGACGGCGGAGCGGCCGCGACCGACCTCTCGGCCCTGCCTGACGGGACGATACTGCTCGCGGAGCGGCTCACGCCGAGCGACACCGCCGCGCTCGACCCCGACGCGGTCGGCGGGATCGCGACGATCGAAGGGGGTCGCACCTCTCACGCCGCGATCATCGCTCGTTCGCTCGCGATCCCCGCGGTCGTCGGCGTCGGCGCGGACCTCGAATCGGTCGCGGACGGGGAGACGGTCCTCGTCGACGGCGAGGCCGGCGAGGTCGTCGTCGACCCCGACGAGGAACGGCGCGAGGCGGTCCGAGAGGGCGGTCCGGACGCGATCCGGGAGCGCGTCGAGACCGCGGACGGCCGACCCGTCGAGGTCGCGGCCAACGTCGGTGGCGAGGCCGAGCTGGGGCCGGCCGCCGAGCGCGGCGCCGACGGGATCGGGCTGTTCCGCACCGAGTTCCTCTTCGTCGACCGCGAGGCGCCGCCGAGCGAGGACGAGCAGTACGAGGCCGTGACGGCCGCCCTGTCGGCGTTCGACGACCCCAAGGACCGGGTCGTCGTACGCACACTCGACGTCGGCGGCGACAAGCCGGTCCCCTACCTCGACCTCCCGGACGAGGAGAACCCGTTCCTCGGGCGGCGGGGGATCCGGCTGTCGCTCGACGAGCACGCGGACCTCTTCGAGACGCAGCTCCGGGCGCTGCTCCGGGCCGCCGCGACCGAGGCGGGCGACGGGCTGGCCGTGATGTTCCCGCTCGTGACGCGGGTCGAGGAAGTCGAGCGCGCGGTCGACGCCGTCGACTCGGTCGCCGCCGACCTCACCGACGAGGGCGTCGCCCACGCGGTCCCCGAGCTGGGCGCGATGGTCGAGACGCCGGCGGCGGCATTCCTCGCGGACGCGCTCGCCGACCGCCTCGACTTCCTGAGCGTCGGGACGAACGACCTCTCGCAGTACGTGATGGCGGCCGACCGCGGGAACGACGCGGTCGCCGAGTACCACGACCCGCTCCACCCGGCGGTGCTGCGCGCGCTCGACCACACGACCGCGGCCGTCGAGGGGACCGACGCCTGGGTCGGGATGTGCGGCGAGATGGCCGGCGATCCGGCGCTGACGGAGCTGCTCGTCGGGCTGGGCTTCGACGAGCTCAGCATGAGCGCGGTGACGGTCCCGGACGTGAAACGGCGGATCCGCGGGGTCGATGCCGACGCCGCGGCGTCGCTCGCGGCCGACGCGGTCGCCTGCGAGACGCGGAGCGAGGTGCTGGACGTGCTTGGCCTCGACGACCGCGCGGCGTAGACCGCATCGGAGCGAGAGCGGGGCGGCGACGAGCCGGTCCGTCTTACAGCTTCTCGATGTCGCGGGCCGCCTCCGCCTGCTCGCGGACGGACTCGACCGTGGCCGACGGGTCGGTGGCCGCGACCGCCGCGTTGACCGCGCCCTCGAGGACGGGGGCGTCGGCGATTACCGCCTCCGCCTCGCTCAGTTCGACGGCGACGTCCGCGTTCATCACCGCGCTGCCGAGGTCGACGAGGACGACGACGCCGTCCGCGTCGGCGGCGTCACTCCCCTCCCCGGCCGCGGCGTCGATGGCGTCCTCGATGGCGTCGGGGACGGTGCCGATCCCGCCCTTCCCGTCGCCGCCGACCGGCTCGATGCGGGTGTCGCCGGCCATCTCGGCGGCGACCTCCGCGATCCCCTCCGCGGCGCGCTCGCTGTGCGAGACGACGACGATCCCGACCATCAGTCGTCCTCCGAGGCCGCCGCGGAGCCGTCGTCGGCCGCCTCGTCCGGATCCTCGTCCGGGATCGTCGGCGACGAGGCGTCCGTCTCGGGGACGTCGACGCCGACCCGGTTCGCGGCGACATCGAGGACCTCTTCGAGGATGAACAAGGTGCTGGTTGCCCCCGGGTCCTGGTGGCCGACCGAGCGCCAGCCGAGGTAGGAGGCGCGGCCCTTCCGCGCGCGGATCGGGACGGTGAACGCGACGCCGCGCTCCGCGGCGTCGACCGCCTTCGCGAGCGCCTCGACCGGCGGGAGGTCGTCGACCTCGATCGACTTCTTGAATGTGTGGACCGCGGGGGTCAGCGCGTCGACCATCGTCTGGTCGCCGACGCGCGCGTCACCGCGGTCCTCCACCTTCTCCAGGTAGGTCTCCGCGAACGCGACCGCGGTCTCGGGGGTGATCCCCTCGTCGAGCTCGCCCGCCGCGAACACGAGCGACCCGCCGAACAGCGGTCCGGAGGCGCCGCCGACCTCGGCCATCAGCGTCTTGCCGACCGTCTTCGCGACGGTCTCGGCGTCCGGGTCGTCGAGGTCGCGCGCGGCCTCGGCCGCCTCGGCCCAGCCGCGCGCCATGTTCCCGCCGTGGTCGGCGTCGCCGATGGCGGAGTCGAGCTGGGTGAGGTGGTCCCGCTCGTTCTCGATACGCTCGGAGATCGCCTCGACGGCCGCGACGACCGCTGCGCCGTCGTCGGCCGCTCGGTCACCGTCGGTCGTCGCACCGTTGTCGCTCATTTGACGGTCAGCGCCGGGGTGTCGGCCGGCGCGTCGAACAGCTCCTTCAGTTCGTCGTCGACCGCGCACACCGTGATCGACGCGCCGGCCATGTCCAGCGACGTCATGTAGTCGCCGACCCACGCGTCGTACGTCTCCAGGCCGCGCTCGCCGAGCAGCTCCTGCAGCCGGCGGTTGAGGACGAACAGCTCCATCTGCGGCGTGGCGCCCATCCCGTTGACGACCGTGAGCACCTCCTGCCCCTCGTCGAGGTCGAGGTCGTCGAGGACCGCCTCGGCGAGGTGTTCGGTCACCTCGTCCGCGGGCATCGCCTCGGTGCGCTCGGTGCCCGGCTCGCCGTGGATCCCGATGCCGAGCTCGATCTCGTCGTCGCCGAGGTCGAAGGTTGGCTCGCCCTTCTCGGGGGTGACGCAGGAGGTGAGCGCGGTGCCCATCGTGCCGACGTTGTCGACCACCTTCTCCGCGACGCGCTTGACCTCCGAGAGGTCGGCGCCCTGTGCGGCCTTCGCGCCCGCCGCCTTGTGGACGAGGATCGTCCCGCAGACGCCCCGGCGCCCGGAGGTGTACAGCGAGTCCTCGACGGCCACGTCGTCGTTCACCACGACGCTCTCGACCTCGACGCCCTCCATCTCCGCGAGCTCGATGGCGGTCTCGAAGTTCATCACGTCGCCCTCGTAGTTCTTGACGATCGCGAGGACGCCGTCGCCCGCGTCGCAGGCGCCGATGAGTTCCTCGAACTCGTCGGCGGTCGGCGAGGAGAACACGTCGCCCGCGGCCGCCCCGTCGAGCATGCCGTCGCCGATGTACCCCGCGTGGGTCGGCTCGTGGCCGCTGCCGCCCCCGGTCACCAGCGCCACCTTGTCGTCGACCGGCGCGTCGTCGCGCACGAGCACCTGCGTGTCCGGCAGCCGCCGCAGGCGGTCGGGATGCGCCGCGGTCATCCCGTCGAGCATCTCGTCGACGACGTCGTCCGGGTCGTTGATCAGCTTCTTCATGATCGTTGGTACCGACTCGCGCTGAGCGGTTAAACGTAGTGGGGGCGGGGGTCGCCGCACCGCCGGCAGAAAGATTGCTCGCCGCGCCCGGCGAGCGGTCAGTTCGGTTCGACGTCGAGGGTGCCGCACTCGCGACAGCGGTAGACGCCGTCGTCGCTCCGGTCGGGAACGCGGAACTCGTGGCCGTGCTCGCAGACGCCGCCGTCGTCGAACGCGTCCGCGACCGGGTCGAGGTCGACCGACTCGCAGGCCGGGCACGCGTATGTCCCGTTCCCGATCTCGGTCGGCGCGGCGAAGTAGTGGCCCTTCAGGCAGCGGCCGCCGTTCCGGATCCCCTCGGCGCCCGGCGAGACGTTCTTCGCGTTGCACCGCGGGCAGTAGTAGGTGCCACCGCCGGTGCGTCCCGCGGACGCGAAGTAGTGGCCGTTCGAACAGGTCCCGCCGTCTTCGAACATGTCCATACCCCGCCGCACGGTGAACTGCGGTATAAATTCCCGGCCTCGATTCGTTCAATTATTCCGAAACGAGCCGCGGCCGCTCGCCCTTGCGATGTCGAGGGAGGCGTCGGATTACAGGGCCCAGCTGGCGAGGACCCCGAGCACCACCACGGCGCCGAGGACGGTCAGCGCGCCGCCGAGGAGCGGCGAGTCGGCGAGCAGCGGGACGCCGACCGCCACCGCCACGAGGCCGGCGAGCAGGAGGAGGATTTTCAGGATGATCGTGGGGACCAGTTCCAGAATGACGTCGAAGACGGGTTCGACTATTTCGTCGAGCATGGTTTGAGGGCGTTTGTCGGTGGCTGTTGACTGGTAAAAATATTCGGTGGTTCGGGATCCGGAACTCGCGGAGCGTGGTCCGGGCGACGTTGTGGTTCTCGTGGTCGGCGCGGACGAGCGTCGCGAGCGCTGCCGGGTACTCGTCACTCAGTATCGATGCCGCGTTTCGGACGGGGGTTTCAGGCTTCGCGTGGTGTCGGTGTACCATGTCAGACGCACGTCTGACAGGGCAGCAATAAACACATATCTGCTGTTGTATCTTCTTTCTGTAAGACAGGGGTTTACCTCCCAGTTCTGTTGTATTTGATAGAAGAGTACGTATTCCAACGGCTCTGACACTCGTCAGACATCACCATCAAAGCTATAACAGTTGAAAGATATATTCCGCTTGTAAGACAGACAGTCCTTGAGGCGATGGGACTAAATCAAACATAAGATGCCGCCACCCGGCGGGTGGTCAAAATGAGCGAACGATACGCTAATACAAGGCGAGTCGACGTTGACCTTTCTGATAGGGCCAAGTGGATACTCCGGCTTATGTACACGCCCGGTCCAGATGGCGACCCTGAACCTATGTTCGGACGTACTCGAATCATGAAAGCTGCTTTCCTTGTCCATCGAAAGATGGAAGAGGAATTTAATCTGGAGATTGGATTCGATTTTAGAGCATACAAATACGGACCGTTCGATCAAGGTGTTTACGAAGCCTTGGAAGAGCTTCAGGACAAATCATTAGTCGACAAAACATCATCAGGAAACCATTCGTTGCCTCGTGAGGAGCCTAGATATGCACTCACTTCAGCAGGGCATAAAAAGGGCCATGAGTTATTCGAATCTCTTGATCCACAGAAGCAGGAATTGCTCAGATGGGTTAGATATGAGCAGGCTGACCGGCCTCTGGGAAGTCTGCTCTCCTACGTATACCGGAAATATCCAGATATGACTAACAATTCCGAGATAACAGATCGAGTCGCATAGTAACGAATGGCGGTTTCGGCCTCGACTACGATATTGCTAGCGGGATTCAATGGCTTAGCAGCGCTTGTGACTTTTGGGATGGAAAATCCCCGGGAGCAATATTATAATAAGATTCCCGATGTCAAAGAAAACCGAATTGCCGATGTCACAAATGCTCTCGGACCAATTGTTGCTGATGTAAACGAATTCATACAGAATGGGGAGGACGGATCTGTTGAGGAACTAACAGAGACAAATCAAGCAACCATTGCTCTCGCAGATAGCATCACTCCATCTGACGATTTGCCCGATCTCCGCCAGGCTCTTACTGACTATTACGAACCTCCGAAGGTGTATCGTAGATGTCGGCTCTCCAGAGATGGCTGCTACTATGCCTTTGTCCCAGGAGTTGTACTCTCCATTCTGCCTGTCGGGTTTCAGCAAGCATCACTTGATAGCACATGGTTTGATGCTGTCTCGACTGCGTCCTACTGGTTGTCAGCTATCGCTCTCATCATTGGAGTAGGAATGTTTTTGTCATTTATGTTTCACAGAACCAAACTCGATAAAATGACAGAGAGTGCTGATTTCCAGTTGGAATAGCTGTTCAATCTAGTGTAATTGTATGTTCTCCGCAAACGACTGCGTCCGGAGGATCAAGCGGGTGATGGCGAAGTACGACCACGATCAGACCGAGTTGGAGATATTTACTGGGGAGAGTTGATTGAGTGAATCCACTGCGTGGCTCGGTTCATTCGTGAAATCACCGCCTATGTGTCAACATCTCTGACTCGGACGAAACTATTTGCTCGCTCGGAGAAACGCTCACGCATGGCCCCCACCCTGCCGGACGACTTCGAAGCGCGGTTCTGGCGCCGCCACTCCAATCCGAAGAGCGGCTGGAGTCGCACGGTCCTGCTGCCGGCGCTCCTCTTCGCCGTCTATCACCGGAAGCCGCGACTCGCGGGCGCCGCGCTCCTGTTCACCCTCTTGAATCCCATTCTGTTCTCCCCGCCGGACGACGACGACGCCTGGATGACCCGCGTGGTGCTGGCCGAACGGTGGTGGACGCGCGAACGGAAGGCGGGCGTCTTCGATCGCACGTACCCGAACTGGCTCAACCTGCTCAACGTCCCCGTCTCGGTGTACGCGTTCGTCGCCGCGTACCGCCGTCAACCCCTCCGGGCCGCCCTCGCCGGAACGCTCGCGATGGCGCTGAAGTTCTGGTACGTCGGCGCGCTGGTCCGGCGATACGACGCCGCCGACCGACCGGAGGACCGATAGCGGGCGTCTCCGGCAACGACCGTCCCGACACGGCGGTGTCCCGACCAATGGTGCCCGAGCTGTTCGCCTCGTCTGTTCGCGAGGGCGTTTCTGGAAGGCCTCGCGAACCGCGATCCCGGTGCCGTCTCGGAGTGCCTTCAGGCGTGAACTGGACTCACCGACAGAACGCTTATTCGAGCGGTCCCCGAAAGACGGGTATGGCGAGTGCGACGCGCGACGCCCAC
The DNA here is from genome assembly GCF_058630335.1 of Halorubrum sp. SD41. Lineage (NCBI taxonomy): Archaea > Methanobacteriati > Methanobacteriota > Halobacteria > Halobacteriales > Haloferacaceae > Halorubrum > Halorubrum sp. SD41. Next base: position 66,576 of record NZ_JBZVGZ010000006.1, on the reverse strand, counting down.
GACGGAGAGGGCGTCGAGTTCATCCACGGGGACGACGGCTCGATAACCGCCAAGGACATCGAGACCGGTGTCGCCTCCTTCGGCGACACGAAGGCCGAAGCACTCCGGATGCTCGCGGAGGCGATCGAACTCCATGAAGGCGGCGGCGAGCCCGTCACCGAGGAGGACCTCGAAGAGTGGGGTCTCGAAGACTCGGAACCCGGTGACGAGGAGCTTCCCGACTTCATGGAGTGAATGGTCCGGACGAACTTCTCCGGGCGCGAGATCGCGTCTGTGCTTCACGACTTCGGCTACGAGCGCGTCGGTCGGGTCGGAAGCCACCTGAAGATGCGATACGAATTGCCGGACACGGACGAGGTTCGAGTCGTGACGGTACCGATGGCGTCGGAAGACGAGATACCGACCGGGACGCTCCAGTCGATCGCCGACCAGTACGGCGCCGACGATTTCCACGCGTGGTGCGAGTGGATCGACGAGCATCGGTGACCGGAGGTCACGCTCGTCGACCACGACCTCGACGCTACGCCCGTCCGGGCGCTGCTGCTCGCCCGCGTGACCGGGAGCGACACCCCGGCGTTCTGGGTCAATGGCGCGAACCGGGCGAACGGACGGCATCTCTCCGACACAAAGACGAGCCGGTAGCGACCGACTGAGGGGCCGGCGCGCCGGCGAGAACCGCGCGGACCGATAACCGACCGCCGCTCTTCCGATCGGCCACCAGCTCACCGACGGGTCACGACACCGCGTCGCGGACCGCGTCGGGGACGTCCGCCCGGTCGACCTCCCGAACCGACGCGGCGTCGACGTCTGCGCCCCCGTACTTGTACCCCGATCCGGTCAGTATCACGGCGACGTCGTCGTCGGAGCCGAGCTCGCCGGACGCGGCGAGCTCCCGGACGGCGGCCGTGGCCACGGCGCAGGACGGCTCGACGGAGACCCCGGCGTCGGCCGCGAGGCGCTCCGTCTCGGCCAGCATCGTCTCCTCGTCGACGGAGACGACGGCGCCGTCCGTCTCCGAGACGGCGGCCAGCGCTCGGTTCCCGCTCGGCGGGTCGGCGTTGTTGATCGAGACGGCCGCCGTCGGCTCGCCCTCGACGGCCTCGACGCGCGACGCGCCGCGTCGGTACGCCCGCGCGATCGGGTCACAGCGCGCGGCCTGCGCGAGGTAGATCCGCGGCACCGCCGAGAGCAGTCCCGCGGCGTTCAGCTCGCGGAGCGCCTTCCAGACCCCGCTCGCCTGCCCGCCGCTGCTGACCGGCAGGACGATCGCGTCGGGGGCGTCGGGCGCGAACGCCTCGCAGATCTCGTACGCGACCGTCTTCTGGCCGGCCACCCGAAGCGGGGCGTCCGAGTTGAGGAACGCGACGCCGAGGTCGCCGTCGAGGGTGTCGTCGTAGAGTCGCCCGTAGTCGCCGCGGACCCGGAACAAGTGCGGGTCGTGTTGGGCGATCATCGCGAGCCGCGAGTCGGGCGTGTCCTCGGCCACGAGGATGACCGCTTCCCGGTCCGCCGCGGCCGCGTGGGCGGCGACGCTCAGCGCCATGTTCCCGTGCGAGACCGTTCCGACCGGGCCGTTGGTCCGACCGATGCCGACCGCGGTCCCGCGGTCCTTGAAGCTCCCCGTCGGGTTGACGCCCTCGACCTTGAGGTGGATCCGCGGGCCGTCCGCCGGTTCGATCGACGGCGCGCGAAACAGCGGCGTTCCGCCCGCGGCGGCGGCGAGCCCGTTCGGCCGCGCCGCGGGGAGTACGGACTCGTATCGCCAGAGGGTGTCTCGTCCGAGCGAGGCGCCGTTCTCCGTGGGTTCGCTCGCGTCGGGCCAGTCGAACGCCGCGGCGTCGGTCTCGAACCAAAGCGGCTCGCCGCAGCGACAGCGCGCCGCGTCCCCGAACGCGTACGTCTCCCCGCAGTCGTAACACGTCAACTGCTCCATACCCCCCTCTCACGTGCGGCGTACAAATGACTGGCCACGGGCGAACGAGCCAGGACCTCGGTCGACTAACGAAGATCGGGGGAGAGCGGTGCCTATCGGCGTGACTTTTCTCGGACAAGACGCGGTAGCAGTGCCTCTAGCGGGTTAAAACGACGAAATTGGGTGGCTGGGGAGTCCCAGCCCACCAATTTACTCGGGCGGAGCCCGAGTTGAATCAAGGTGGGCCAACACGGATTTGAACCGTGGACCTCCCGGTTATCAGCCGAGCGCTCAACCTGACTGAGCTATTGGCCCAGGCGAGCGCATTCAGTCGTTGCGCGGGTAGGATTTTAAGGGTTTCCTTTCGGAAGCCGGCCGCAGTGTGGCGGTTTCACGGGGACTCACGATGCCCGCGCAGTCAGTCGGTTCCCTTCCGCTCCTCCTCTTCGACGGTGAAATCCACGTCGACGACGTCGTCGTCCGCCGACGCGCCGCCGGCGTCCGCGTTCCCGCCGGTGCCCCCGTCGGGGTCGGAGCTGTCGCCGCCGTCGAACCCGTCGGGACCGTTTCCGGAGGCGCCACCGGGACCACCGCCGGGGAAGCCACTCCCGCCGCCCATCGTGAAGCCGCCCTCGCCGTCGTTCGGGAAGCCGCCGATGTACACGTTCCCGGAGAGGAAGCCGTCCGTCTCGCGCTCGATGTACGGGACGACGACGTACTTCTTCAGGGCCACGCGGATGGGGACCCGAGAGAGCGGGAGCGCGAGCAGGAACCCGACCGCGTCGGTGACGAGCCCCGGCGTGAGCAGGAACGCGCCCGCGGCGATGAGCAGCCCGCCGTCGAGCAGCTCGTCGGTCGGGGGCGTCCCCTGCGCCGCCTTGCGCTGGATTCGCGCGAGGGTCGCGCGCCCCTCGGCGCGTAACAGGAGCATCCCGAGGACGGCCGTCAACACGACGAGGGCGACCGTCATGGCCCACCCGAGCCGCGTCGCGACCACGATCAAAAACAGCGCGTCCACGAGGGGGACGACGAGCAGCAGCGCGAGCAGCGTTCGCGGGCGCATACCCCCGCCTTTCCGCCGGGCGCCCATAGCCCTTTTCGTCGCGGCCGGGGTCTAACGGGGATCCGGGCCGCGCTCGCGACCCCAGTCGTTCGCGTCGGCTGCGTCCGCCGCGACCGCCACGGCTTTGCCCGCCCGGTCCGAGCCCGCGGTATGGACATCGTCGGCGCGCTCGGACGCGACCCGCCGGACCGCGAGTCGCTCCCGCGGTGGGTCGCGCCGCTCCCGAAACGACTGGAGGACGTCGCCTTCCGGTTCGCGTGGGTCATTATCGCGATCAACCTCGTCGGCACCGCGTTCGGCTTCTGGTACTACCGGTTCCAGTTTCAGGAGCTCCCGACCGAGATGTGGGTCTTCATCCCGGACAGCCCGGGCGCGACGCTGCTCATCGCGCTCGCGCTCGGCGCGTGGGCGCTCGGCCGGTCGAGCGACACGCTCGCCGCGCTCGCGTTCTTCGGGAACGTCAAGCTTGGACTGTGGACGCCGTACGTCCTCGTCGTCTTCTGGCCGGAGTTCCTCGCGCTCAACGGCCCGGCGCTGTACGCGTTCCTCTTCGTGAGCCACCTCGGAATGGTGGTTCAAGCGTTCGTCCTCCACCGGATCACCGACTTCCCGCTGCGGGCGGTGGCGATCGCGACCGCGTGGTACACGGTCGACCTGCTGATGGACTACTTCGTGCCCGTGATCGGCGAGGTCACCCACACCTCGCTGCCGTACGCCGACGGCGCGCCGTGGTTCACCACGACCGTTCTCCAGGTCGCGGCCGCTGGCGCGGTCGCGCTCACCGTCGTCCCGCTGTTCTGGGCGCTCGGCACGCGGATCGCGACGCTCCGGAACCGAGCGAGCGACTCCGAGGCGTGATCGGACGGCGCCGCGATCGCGCTCACCGATTTAAGTGATCGGGCGGCGTCGGATCGGCCATGAGCCACTACGAGCGGATCGCGGACCTGTCGGTGACCATCGAGTCGGTCGCTCGCCGGCGACACGTCGCCGACACGACGAGCGGGTTCGAGCGCACGACCACGGAGTATCGGCTCTCCGGCGACGGCCTCGTCGGCCGCGGCGAGGACGTGACCTACGAGACCGCCGACCACGACGCGCTCGCCGAGGCCGATCCGATCGACATCGAGGGGGAGTGGACGATCGACGAGCTGTCGGACCGGCTCGAAGAGATCGACCTCTTTCACGGAACTCCCCCGGAGAGCGAGGCTTCGCGCAACTACCGCCGGTGGGCGGTCGAGAGCGCGGCGCTCGACTTAGCGCTCCGACAGCGGGAGGAGTCGCTGGGTGAGCGGCTCGGCGTCGACCCCGAGCCGGTCCGCTTCGTCGTCTCGACGCGGCTCGGGGATCCGCCCTCGACCGACCGCGTCGAGGAACTGCTCGCGCACAATCCCGACCTGGAGTTCAAGCTCGACCCCACGCCGGAGTGGCCCGAGGAAGCATTCGAGACCCTCCGGAAGACCGACGCCGTGCGCGTCCTCGACCTGAAGGGGTGGTACGAGGGGACCGACGTCGACGTCGAGCCCGACCCGGAGCTCTACCGCGACGTGTTCGCGGCGTTCCCGGCCGCCGTCGTCGAGGACCCGGCGTTCACGCCCGCGACGGGCGCGCTCGTTCAGCCGCAGGCGGACCGCCTCTCGTTCGACTACCCGATCGACGGCGTCGAGAGCCTCGAATCCCTCCCGGTCGAGCCGGGCTGGTGTAATATCAAGCCCTCGCGGTTCGGCACCCTCGAATCGCTGTTCGAGACGATCGCCTACTGCGAGCGGAACGGGATCGAACTGTACGGCGGCGGCCAGTTCGAGCTCGCGAGCGGCCGCACGGCGATCCAGACGCTCGCCGCGCTCTGTTACCCGGACGGGCCGAACGACGTGGCGCCGCGGGCCTACAACGACCCCGACACCGAGCCCCCGTACCCGAAGAGCCCGCTCCGGCCGAGCCGCGACGCGGTCGGCTTCGAGTTCTAAACCGACGGGAGTTCAATCGGTTATTGGGTCGACTATTTATAAACAATTGGCGGCGGCGCGCGCCTCCGAGCGCCCCTCGGGCGCGAGGAGCACCGTGCGACTGACGATGCTGGGGAGGCGTGAGGTGCTGTGCGGGGCGGTGCGGGGTGGGACTCAAAGGGGCAGCCGCGAGGCGGCCGCTGGCGACGCAAGCACCGCAAGGAGTGAGCGGAGCGAACGACTGAGGAGCGCAGCGAGCGTGCGGCCGCCTCGCGGCTGGGGCTTTGGCGGTGTTCGCTGTCGATCCGCGGTTAGCTATTTATAAACGAGCGGCTGGGGCTTTGGCGGTGTTCGCTGTCGATCCGCGGTTAGCTATTTATAAACGAGCGGCTGGGGCTTTGGCGGTGTTCGCCGACGATCCACAGGCGACCATTTATAAGCGAGCGCCTGGGGCTTTGGAGGTGTCCGCCATCGATCCACAGTCGACTATTTATAAATCGACGACCGCATCCACGGAGCAATCGACTTCCCCCTTATACACCACCACTTATGAAACGAACTTCAGCAGGTCGTCGCGGTTGTGGTCGTGGAACCGGGTCCGCAGACACTCTTCCAGAGATTCGATGTCGCCTCGTTTCGCGCAGATCGGTGCCACGCGGTCGGACCACTGCTGCCACGGCGGGTACAGCCCGAGCCGATCACAGATCTCGTCGAGCCGCTCGTCGACGTCGTCGATCTTGTCGGTCTTGTTGACGGCGACGATGGGTTCGACGCCCACGTCCTCCAGGAAGCCGAACATCTCCACGTCGTGGGGGATGTTCCCGCGCTCGGCGTGGCGGTCGATGATGTCGACCGCGGCCTTCCCGTCCATCACGACGACGCCCGCGAGGATCGAGTCGGCGTTGTCCTCCAAGTAGCGCACGATGTCCGTTTTGATCTGCTCGCGGTGCTCGTCCTCGACGCCGGACATGAAGCCGAACCCGGGGAGGTCCGTGAACATGAAGCTCTCGCTGGCCCAGTCGAAGTGGTTCGGCTGGCGGGTGACCCCCGGCTTGCCGCCGGTCGAGAAGTCGTGGCCCGTCAGCTCGCGCATCAGCGTGGACTTGCCGACGTTCGAGCGCCCCACGAGGACGACCTCGGCGTCGCGGTCCGGCCGGTCTTCGAACATACCCGACCGTGCGCGCCTGAACCGGTTAAAAGGCGCGTCGCGGAGCGGACCGCGACGCCCCCCGCGTCCCTCAGTCGGTCGACGGCGTCATCGACCGGCCCTTGGCGACGCCGTCGGCGATCACCTTATAAATCGCACCGAAGATCCCGGCGAAGACGACGACCGCACCCAGAAGCCCCACGAGCAGACCGAACAGCGCCAGCCCGAAATTCGGCTCCTGTCTGAAGCCGGTCTCGGTCGCCGCGGCGACCATCCCGCCGCCGACGGCGGCGATGACTTGGCCGACGATCACCACCGCGACGTAGTAGATCATGATCCGGAAGCCGTACGTGATCCCCTCGGTCACCGAAACGGTGTCCATGGGTGCGAAAAACATCAGGCACACATAGTGTTTGCTTCAACTACATGTACTATCCGGGCGGCTCACCCGTCGGCGGAACGTTGATGCCCGCGAGCGGACAGGTCGACGCATGGACAAACAGACCGTCCGCGAGGCGGTGTGGGACGCCTTCGACGAGGGCGACCAGGCGCGGTTCCCGTTCCCGCCCCACGACCGGATCCCCAACTTCGCCGGCGCCGACGCGGCGGCGGAGCGGCTCGCGGAAACCGAGGCGTGGGACTCGGCCGCGACGCTGAAGGCCAACCCCGACGCGCCGCAGCTCCCGGTCCGACGGGCCGCGCTCCGCGCCGGCAAGACGGTCTACGTCGCGCAGCCGCGGCTCCGCGACCCGGACCCGTTCCTCCGGCTCGACCCCGCCGAGATCCCGCCCGAGGAGATCGACGACGCCACGACCGTCTCCGGCATCTCCGAGTACGGGGCGCCGACCGCGCCCGAGGCCGTCGCGCACGTTGACCTGATCGTCGCCGGCTCCGTCGGGGTCACGACCGACGGCGCCCGGATCGGCAAGGGCGAGGGGTACAGCGACCTGGAGTGGGCGGTCCTCCGCGAGCTCGACGCGGTCGGTTCGGACACGACCGTCGCGACCACCGTCCACGAGTGCTCCCTCCTCGACGGGCCCGAGTCGGCGGTCGGCGCCGACGTTGACCTCCCGGATCCCGACGCGCACGACGTGCCCCTCGACCTCGTTGCGACGCCGGAGCGGACGGTCCGGACCGACACGCCGTACGCGCGACCGGACGGTGTCGACTGGGACGCGCTCGACGCGGAGAAGCTGTCGGAGATTCCCGTCCTCGCGGAGCGGGCGCCTGAAAAGGAGTGACCGCGGATCGCGATCGGCGTGTGCGACCGCGACTAATCAGCGTGCTGCGGCGTCGGCGCGGACCGCTCCGACCGGTGGTCGGCGACGTGGCCGCACTCCGGACAGACGACGGTGCGCTCGTCGCCGTCGCTGACGACGAGCCACCCGTTCGACAGGGGACTCTCGAAGCGACACTCCGGACAGAAGAGGACCGACTTCCCGCGGGAGGGCGGGGAACCGCTGGCGTCTGCGTTCATGTATCGGATCAGGGCCCGGAGCTATAAGGGTCTTTTTCGACCTGATCGTTCAGTATGATCGGGATTAACATGCGTGTCTGTCACGTTCTTTCAGAGATAACAGATCGATCATTTCTAAAACCAGAGAAATACTGATCGACATCTGTCACCATCGTTCGATGACGTTCGGCCGGCGGGCGGACTCCGACCGCTCTGAACCTCCGTCGCTCCCCGACCTACCGCGCGAGCGGCATGTTGTAGCTCGTCTCTTCCGCCATCACGTACTCCCAGGTGGCCTCGCACTCGCAGGACACCTGCTCGAAGACGCTCGGGTCCTGCCGCTTGTCGAAGTCCTTGATCGCGGTCTGGACGCGGTCGTCGCACTCGCCGCAGTTGTGCGCGCCGCGGTCGGAGCCGTGGCCGACGGGGTCCGAGACGACGATAGCGTCGACGTCGGCAGTCGCTTCGAGGACGTGCGCGACCGACCAGAGCCACGGCGGGCGGTAGCCCCCCTCGAAGAACAGCTCGTCGACCATCGTGTACCGCTGGACGTTCGTGGGGTTCATCGAGACGGTGTGGCAGCCGTCGACGTCGGCGCAGCGGCGGATCGAGTCGATCATGTCGGCGGCCGCCTCCGGCTCCGCGAGGAAGGGCGGCTTCATCAGGAGGTACGCCTTGATCCCCACGTCCGCGTCGAACTCGCCGTCGGCCGCGGCCGCCTCCGCGCAGGCGTCCTCGAAGTCGGCGAAGTCGAAGTACTTGTTCACGCAGTCGTGGCGCACCCGGTCCGTCGCGGTCTCCAACCCGACGGCCACGTCGGTCGCGATGCCGTGGTCCGCGAAGTCGGCGATCTTCTCGCGGTCGACGAAGTCGGGCAGCGACTCGACGACGATCCGGTCGCGGTCCGCGAACGTCTCGGCGATCGCTCGCCGGGTCTCGGCCGGCACCTCGCGCTCGTCGAGGAAGGAGCCGGAGGTGTAGATCTTGATCAGCTCGGCCGGCTCGTCCGCCTCCTCGGCCTCGTGGTCCAGACACGCGTCGATCTGCGTCATCAGGTCCTCGTGGGCGACGCTGCCGCCCTCGACCGACTCCGCGACGTAGCCGCACATGGTACAGCCGCCGGCGCGGGCCCAGCGACAGCCGCCCGTGTTCAGGATGATCGTTAGGGAGTTCACCACGCCGTCGGGCGTGTTGTCCTCGTCGATCCACACGCGGGTCGGCTCCGTCGGGTCGTACGTCTCCGAGCGCTCGGCGCGGATGTCGCGCATCACGGCGTTGTGCGCGTCCATCCCGCGCCCCTGCTCGTACGCGTCGGGGCTCGGCTTGCTCATTGTCGGGGGAAGCGGGCGAGCGCGTAAAGCGGTGTCGTCATCGCGGGGTTGACCGCCCGCGGGACCCGGCTGCGACGACCGCGGGCGGCCGGTCCCGGACCGACCGGTTGCGAGCCCTTCTCAAGAAGAGAGATATTGATAAATATATACTATTTCATAGAAAGATTTTATATAGGCCGCTAAGTGGAATAAATCGATGTCACGAGACCGTGACTACGGACGGCGTGACGTGCTGCGAGCGGGTGGAATCGTGCTCGGCGGGTCGCTCGTTTCCGGGTCGGCGACGGCCGCGGACGGCGACGGGTCGACGACGCTGACGCTTCTGTCGTACAACGACGTTCAGACGGCGGCCGCGGAGGACAAGAAGTTCCCGCGGCTGGTGACGCTTATCGAACAGCGCCGGGCGGCGGCCGACGGCCCCGTCGTCGTGGTCGGCGGCGGCGACCAGGTGGGGCCGCACGCGCTCAGTCCGATCTCGCAGTGGCGCGCGCCGGTCGACGTCCTCAACGAGGTCGGTCCGGACGCGGACGTGATCGGGAACCACGAGTTCGACTACGGGTTCGATGCCATCTTCAACGTGACGGCCGACTCCGAGTTCCCCTGGCTGGCGACCAACCTCGTCGACAGCGAGACGGGCGAGGCGTTCGACGGCACGGAGTCGGAACGGATCGTCGATCGCGGCGGCGTCAGCGTCGGGATCATCGGCCTCGCCGACGAGGGGGCGACGACCGGGAAGACGAACATCGACTTCGAGGCCGAGGGCGTCACGATCGAGGACTACACCGAGACGGGGCCCGCCGAGGCGAAGCGGCTCAAGGAGGAGGAGGACGTCGACGCCGTCGTCGCGCTCGCGCACACGGGGATCGACGACGCGGAGGACCTCGCCGAGGCCGACGCCGCCGACGACATCGACGTGATCGTCGTCGGCGACGACGAGCGGTTCTACCCGCCGGAGGAGGTCGACGGGTCGATCATCTCGGAGGCGCGAGCCCGAGCGGCCTACCTCAGCGAGATCGAACTGACGATCGAGGGCGGCGAGGTGACCGCGTTCGACGGCCAGCTGATCGAGGTTACCGAGAACGTCGAGAAGGACCCCACCGCGTCGAGCATCATCAACGACTACCGCGCGGACGTGGGGCTCGACGAGGTGATCGTGGAGGCCGAGACCCCGCTCGACGCGACGTTCGGCTCGAACTACCACCGCGAGACCGGCTACGGGAACCTGATCACCGACGCGATGCGCGACCGCGCCGACGCCGACGTCGCGATCACGAACTCGGGGGGCATCCGCTCGGACTCGGTGTACGGGCCCGGCGAGATAACCGGCGGTGACATCTTCAACACGCTGCCGTTCCCGAACACGCTCGTCACGGTCGAGCTGACGGGCGAGGAGCTGGTCGAGACCTTGGAGAGCCAGATCGTCACGCTGGAGAGCGAGACCGGACAGGACCTCGGCGAGGAGGTCTCCCAGCAGGTCAGCGGCGTGCGCTTCGAGTGGGTCCCCCACGAGGGCGTCGACGAGCAGATCCGGGACGTGCGCGTCGGCGGCGAGCCGCTCGACCCCGACGGGACCTACGAGGTCGCCGTCAACAGCTTCATGGCCAACGGCGGGAGCGGCTACCCGCTCGAAGACAAGCCCGTGGTGGAGGCGACCGACGAGCTGCTCGTGACGCTCGTCGTCGACTACCTGCGAGAGCGCGACACCGTCGCCCCGACCGTCGAGGGGCGGATGCAGCGCGTCGACCGCGACCTCTCCGACGCCGCCGTCACCGTCGACGGGAACGGGAAGGTGGTCGCGCAGTTCGACGCGCCCGACGACGTCCAGTCGGTCGCCGAGGACACCGTCGCCGTGTGGACGCCCGACGGCGACCACGTCGACGCGGAGCACGTCGCCTTCGGCGAGGGCGACGAGACGCTGGTCGTCCGCGTCGACGACGGCGACCTCGCGGACACGATCGAAGACGCGGACGACGGCGACGAGGTCCCGCTCGACCTCTACGCCGAGTACGAGTCGAGCGAGTACGACCACGTCTACTTCGAGCGCTCGCGGCTGAACGCCGACGTGGCGACGACCGTGCGGCGCCGGGGACGGGGCGCTCCCGGCCGCGGCCGGGCCGACCCGCCGGGGCGCTGACGCCGTCGCCGCCGAGCGGCTCAGCGGTCGGCGTGACGGCCGGTCGTCGCCGCCGAGTGGCTCAGCGGTCGGCGTGACGGCCCGCCGTCGCCGCCGACGGGTTCAACCGCTGCCCGCCGCCGACGGCTTCCGGAGGACGGCGGCGACCGCCGCCCCGATCGCCGCCCCGACGGCGTTGACCGCGGCGTCGGTCCACGCGAACGAGCGCCACGGGACCGGCGCCTGCGCGAGTTCGACGCCGAACCCGACGCCGATCGCGACCGCGACGCCGACGCAGATCGGGACCGCCGCGGGGACGCGCTCCGGGCGTGCGCGCCCGACATCCCTCGTCACGAGCGCGGCGAGCACCGCGTATCCGACGAGGTGAAACGCCGTGGTGACGCCGATCCACGCCGGGAGGACGCCGCCCGGGCGGCCGCCCCCGGACGCGGCGCCCGGTACCGGGAGGAGCGACGTGACGACGACGAGCGCCGCGAACGCGACGGCGGGACGGCGCGGACCGCGGCCGGCCGCTCGGCGCCGATCCCCCCGCCGACTCCCGCGCTCGTCGTCCGGATCGGCGCTCGTCACGGTCCGGGTTTCGGTCCGGTTCGGGTTAACTCCCCGTTTCGACGCCATCGCCCCGAATCCGCGGCTTAACCGCCGGACGAGAGCGTTTCGAGCGAACGGCGATCGAATCTCGGTCCCGACCGGATAGTAATCGGTTCCGGTTACGGCGCCGAATCAACACCTAACACGGTGTAGTCCTAATATAATGATAGAGCATTACATGACTGAAATGGGCGGCTACAGAGACCGTGTGGCACAGGTCGACCTCGGCGGCGGCGAGGTCAGCTACCGCGGGATCGACGACGACGACGCGGAGAAGTACATCGGCGCGCGCGGGCTCGGCGTCAAGTACGTCTTCGACAAGGGTCCCGACGTGGACCCGCTCGGACCGGAGAACCGACTGGCGTTCATGACGGGCCCGCTCACGGGCACCCAGACCGTGATGAGCGGTCGGATCGCCCTGGTGACGAAGTCCCCGCTGACGGGGACCGTCACCGACTCGCACCACGGCGGCTGGTCCGGCGCGCGGCTCAAGTGGGCCGGGCTCGACGGCATCCTGCTCGACGGCGCGAGCGACGAGCCGGTCTACCTGTTCGTCGAGGACGGCGACGTGGAGGTACGCGACGCCTCCCACCTCTGGGGCCAGGGCGTCCACGACACCATCGACCAACTCGGCGAGGAGGTCGACGGGAAGGTCGGCCGCGACGTCTCCGTGATGGCGATCGGCCAGGGCGGCGAGAACGAGGTGCGCTACGGCTGCGTCATCAACGAGGACGACCGCGCCTCGGGCCGCGGCGGCACCGGCGCCGTGATGGGCTCGAAGAACGTGAAGGCGGTCGTCGTGAAGTCGGGCACCGACATGCCCAAGCCCGCCGACCCGGAGACGTTCCAGGAGGGCTACCAGCAGGCGATGGAGGTCATCCGCGAGTCCGACGTCACCGCGCCCAACGAGGGCGGGCTCTCGATGTACGGGACGAACGTCCTGATGAACGCGACCGAGGAGATGGACGGGCTCCCGACGAAGAACGCGAAACACACCTCGACGGAGGCGTACAGCGAGGCCGACGGCGTCGACGTGCAGGCCGAGCGCGTCTCCGGCGAGAACGTCCGCGAGAACATCCTCGTCGACGAGCCGACCTGTCACTCCTGTCCGGTGGCGTGTAAGAAGGAGGTCGAGGTCGACGTGACCCACAAGGGGCAGGACCTGAACGTCCGCATGGAGTCGTACGAGTACGAGTCCGCGTGGGCGCTCGGCCCGAACTCGGGGCACGACGACCGTGACGAGATCGCGGTCATGCTCGACCGGTGTAACGACCTCGGCATCGACACCATCGAGGCCGGCAACATGATGGCGATGGCGATGGAGATGAGCGAGGAGGGGAAACTGGAAGGCGTCGGCCACCTCGACTGGGGCGACTCCGAGACGATGATCGACCTCATCGAGGAGATCGGCCACCGCTCCAGCGACCTCGGCGACCTCCTCGCGGAGGGCCCCGAGCGCGTCGCCGACGCGAAGGACGCGCACGGCAACAAGCTCTCCGTCAAGGGCCAGACGATGGCCGCGTACGACCCGCGCTGCATGAAGGGCATGGGGATCGCGTACGCGACCTCCAACCGCGGCGCCTGCCACCTGCGCGGGTACACGCCGGCCGCCGAGATCCTCGGCATCCCGGAGAAGGTCGACCCGTACGAGTGGGAGGGCAAAGGCGAGCTCACCGCCACCTTCCAGGACTTACACGCGGTGTCGGACTCGTTCGACATCTGTAAGTTCAGCGCGTTCGCGGAGGGGATCGAAGAGTACGTGCTCCAGTACAACGGCATGACCGGCCGCGACCTCTCGGAGGACGACCTCTTCGAGGCCGGCGAGCGCGTGTACAACCTCGAACGGTACTTCAACAACCTCGCCGGCTTCGACGGCGCGGACGACACGCTGCCGAACCGGTTCATCGAGGGGCACCCGGACGCCATCCCCGGCACGGGCGCCAGCGAGGGGGAACTCGTCGAACTCGACAAGCTGAAGGCCGAGTACTACGAGACCCGCGACTGGGTCGACGGCGTCGTCCCCGACGAGAAGCTCGAGGAGCTCGGCATCGACATCGGGCCCGGAACCGGCGTCTCCGCCGGCGACTCCGCGGCCCCGGCCGACGACTGACCGAGCCCGCGTCGCGGACGCGGTCGCCGCCCACTTGTTTTTAAGTGATCTCCCCCGGTAGCGCCGGCCATGGCGCACGACCCGCTCTCGCCGTCCGAGGCCCTCCGCACGCCGATCGGTGCCGTCCTCGCGGCCGTGAGTCTCCTCGTGTTCGTGTACTCGCTCGTGATCGTCGGGCAGATCCTGCTCGGCGTCATCGTCGTCCTCGCGCTCTCGGTCGGCCCGTATATCTCGTACCGGCTGTTCGCCGCGCTCGACTCGCTCGCCGACGCCGCCCAGCGGATCGCCGACGCCCGCGAGCGCGAGGTCGGAGGGGGCGAGGAGGCGCGGTTCGACCGCCCCGTCGACCGCGACGCCGCTGAGACGCGCGAGCGGTCCGGGGAGCGCGCGACCGAGCGCGAGCGCTGACGCGACCGTTTATCTCCTCCCGCCGCGACCGGACGGGTATGAACTGGCGACTCGTCGCAGCGCTCGGCGTCGGCGTGACCGCGTTCCTCCTCGCGGCCGTCACCGTCACGGAACTGCTCGCGGCGACGATCGAGTTCTCCGCGCTCGTCGGGCTCCCGGTCGGAATCTTCGTCGGCGCAGCGGCCGCGGCGGCGACGCGGTTCCGCCTCTGGAAGAACCCGGGCGTGCGCCCCGCGCTGCTCGGCGTCGCCGCGGTCGGCTACGCGATTCTCGGCGTCGCGGCCGCCTCGTACGCGATCTCGTCCGTCCGCGGGCTGGTGAGCGTCGAGCGCGCTCTCGCCGTCGCCCTCCTCGTCGGCGTCGTCGCCTTCGCGGTTGCGACGCGGCGATCGGACCGGTTCGACTGACGCGCTATACGGCGGCAGACCGCCGCCGTCCGGCTCAGGCGAACACGACGAACCGGAACAGCCACAGCGCCCCCATTCCGGTCGCGATGGTCGCGAACACGTTCTCCGTCCGCCACGCGACCGCGCCGGCGACGGCGCCCGCGATCAGCCGCTCGTCGAGGAGGGTCGCGGCGACCGACGGCCCCAGCGTCACCAGGTCGGGGAGGACGAGCGCCGCGAGGACCGCCGGCGGGACGTACCGCAGCGGCCGCTGAACGCGCGTCGGGACCCCGTCGATCCGGCCGAAGAGGTGGATGAAGGAGAGCCGGATCCCGTAGGTGACGACGCCGATGGCGACGATGGCGACCCAGGCGCGCGGCGAGGCGACGAGGCCGGCGAGCGCGTCGGTCACGAGGCCGTCACCTCCGAGCCGACGGCGGCCGTCGCGAGGCCGGTCGTCACGACGCCGTCACCTCCGTCACCAGCCCCGCCCCGATCCCGCACAGCGCGCCGACGAGCAGCCCGAGGTTGAGCGGGAGCCCGGCGGCGACGACCGCGACCGCGCCGGCCGCGACGCCCGCGACGGTGGTGGGACGGTCCTTCATCGCGGGCACGAGGAGCGCGAGGAACACCAGCGGCACGGCGAAGGTGAGCCCCCACGCGTCGGGGACGCCGGCCCCGAGGACGACCCCCGCCACCGTCCCGATCTGCCAGACGATCCACAGCGACGCGGCCGCACCGAGGTAGTAGCGCCACCGGCTTCGGTCCGGGTTCTCGTCGAACTCCGCGACCGAGAGCGCGTACGCCTGATCGGTGAGCAGGTAGGCGAGCCCCGCGCGGAGTCGGCGCCCGTACTCCGCGAAGTGCGGCGCGATGGAGGCCGAGTACATCAGCATCCGGAGGTTGATCACCATGGCCGTGCCGACGACGACCGCGAGCGGGGCGTTCTCGCCGAGCAGCTCCAGCGCGGCGAGCTGGGAGGCGCCCGCGAACACGATCACGGACATCCCGACCGCCTCGGCCAGCCCGAGGCCGGCGTCGACGGCGGCGATGCCGGCGACGAGCGCGAACGGCGCGATACCGAGCATGAGCGGCGACACGTCGCGCACGCCGGCCAGCAGGTCCTCGTCGAGAGCGGGGCCGCGCACGGTCACTGCTCCTTGGGGTACGGCGGCTCGTCGTACTTCGCCGCGAGGTGGTCGGCGTGTTCCAGCTTCGCGTTCGCCTTCCGGAAGGTGCCGAGCAGCGAGTGGACCTCCCGTTCCGTCGGGTGCGCGCGGCCGAGCAGCCGGCGCATCAGCAGCGCGTTCTTCTCTCGGACGTGGTCGCGCTGGCCGGTCGCCGCGAGAAACTCGTCGAAGAACTCGTGGAATCGCTCGACGTCGGGCTCGGGGGCGCGGGTCACCTCGGTGTCGGGCAGCTGCGTCTCGTCGACGGTGAGGTCGCGGAGCTCGTATAAGAGTACAGTCGCGGCCTGCCCGAGGTTCAGGACCGGGTAGTCGTCGTCGGCCGGGATCGAGCACACCTCGTCGAGCCGCGAGAGCTCCTCGTTGTTGAGCCCGCGCCCCTCGCGGCCGAAGACGATGGCGGTGGGCGCGTCCACGGTCTTCAGCGACTCGCGCAGCTCGACGGGCGTCTTGAACGGGAAGCGCTCGTGGCTGCGGTCGTCCTCGCCGGTGATCGCGGTGGTGCCGACGGTGTGGTAGTTCGCGACGACCTCGTCGAAGGTGACCTCCTCGGCGTTCGGCAGCACGTCCTCGCGGGCGTGGCCGGCGAAGCCGTACGCCTCGCCGTCCTCCTCGATCTCCGGCGGGTCCACGAGCTTGAGGTCCGAGAGTCCGAAGTTCTTCATCGCTCGCGCGATGGTGCCGACGTTGCCCGGCGTCTCGGGCTCGACGACGACGACCACGGGTTTTTGACGGGACCGGTCGGCCTCTCCGGGGCGCTCTTCGGCGGCGTCCGTCTCCGCCGTGTCGTCCGCTTCGCCGCCGGTCATCGGTCCGACGGGTAGTCGGCCGAGAGGTCGAGGTCGGAGTCCGCGAGCTCCTCCTCGGTCAGCTCCTCGCGTTCGGTGTCCTCCTGCCCGGCGAGTTCGAGGATGTCGATCCGCTCGCCCTCGAAGTCGGCTTCGAGCCGCTCTTGAATCTCCTGCTGGTCGGGCAGGTCCGGGAGCCCGTCGGGGTCCTCCTCGACGTGTTCGACGGAGCCGTACCCCTCGGGGGCCTCGTTGCCGGCGGCGACCCACTCGTGGAAGCGGTCGGCGAACTCGACCGATCCCTTGTGCTCGCTGCCGCCTTCCTCGCGGAACCAGTACAGCAGGTCGGGCTCGTGTTCCGGGCAGAGCAGGACCTCGCCGTCCGGCTCGCCGTACACGATCTCCGCCTCGTTACAGAGATGAATCTCCTCCTCGCCGTAGTCGAGGTAGCAGACGTCGCAGGGCTCCTCGACGAGGCCGACGAGCCGCAGGAGTCGCTCCCGGGGGTCCTCCGGGATCTCGTCGAGGGGCTTCAGCTCCTCGTCGTCGGTGAATATCTCGTCCTCCTCGAAGCGCCACCCGCGGAGGCCGATGCTCACTTTCGCCATGTCGTAGGCTACGCTCCGGCGGCGATAAAAGCGCGTCCTTCCCGGCACGAGGGCGGTCGCTCCGCCGTCCGGCGGAACCGGCTTTTTAAATCCACGAATCACTTCGGTGTGTGTATGAGACGGCGTCGGCTTCTGGGAGTGGCCGCTGTCGCGACCGCGGGCGCCGCGGCGGGCTGTCTCGGGGGCGGTGATCCGGCGGGTGACGGCGAGGTAGCGGGCGACGACGGCGAGGTAGCGGTCGACGGCGGCGATTCGAGCGGTGACGGCACGAGCGGCGGAACCGGCGGCGACGACGTCGAGTGGCCCAGCGAGCCGTACGCCGACTACGAGACGACGACCGTGGCCGTTGAGGGGGCCGACGGAGAGGAGAAGGGGTCGGTGACCGCGGCGGTCGCCGACGCCGGCGACAAGCGTCTCCTCGGGCTCAGCGACGCCGAGGCGCTCCCGGAGGACGGCGGGATGCTGTTCGTCTACGACGCGCCCCGGGACTCGCTCACCTACGTGATGCGGCGGATGAGCTTCGGCATCGACATCGTCTTCGTCGACGGCGACCGGGAGATCGTCCGGATCCACAACGCGCCCGAGCCCGGCCCGAACGAGGACGGCGAGGAACAGCAGTACGACGGGTCGGGCCAGTACGTGCTTGAGGTCCCCTACGAGTGGACCGACCGCCACGGCGTCGAGGTGGGCGACTCGCTGCGATTTGATTTATAAATAGAATTTAGGTGGCTGTGCGACCGTTTATAAATAGCTGGTGACGGACTAACGATGAACACCGCTAGCGTCCCGGTCGCTCGCTTATAAATGGCTGGTGACGGATCGCCGGCGAACACCGCCAAAGCCCCAGCCGCGAGGCGGGCGCACGCTCGCTGCGCTCCTCGGTCGGTCGCTCGTTTCACTCGCTCCCTCCTTGCGGTGCTTACGTCGCCTGCGCCCGCCTCGCGACTGCCCCTTTGAGTCCCGCCCGCCCGCGACCGCACAGCACCTCACACCTCCCCAGCCTCGTCGGGCGCGTCCTTCGGGCTCCCTTCGGTCGCCCTCGGAGCGCCCGACTCCCTCGCGCGTGCTCCTCGCGCCCTGCGGGCGCTCGTCGGCACGCGCCACCGCACCGCCGATCATTTATAAATAGATGTGCGACTCGTTCCCCGGCGAGCGCGTCGGGTACTCGCCCCGTTTATGTCGCTCGCGCCCGTGCTGATCGTATGCGAAACGTGGACGCCGCGGGGCTGGGGATCGGCGACGACCACCCGCCCCGGATCATGGGCGTGCTCAACGTCTCCGAGGAGTCGCCGTACGACCCCAGCGTGTACGACGACCCCGGCGAGGCCGCCGCGTACGTCGACGAGGAGCTGATCGGCGAGGGCGCCGACATCGTCGACGTCGGCCTCGAATCGGCCAACAAGGACCTCGACGTGCTCTCGGCCGAACAGGAGCTGGAGCGGCTCGACACCGCGATAGAGACGCTCGAATCGACCTCGGGCGACGCCGTCTGGTCGATCGAGACGCGCTACCACGAGGTCGCCGACGAGGCCCTCTCCCGCGGCTTCGACATGGTCAACGACATCTGCGGCTTCGCCGACCCCGAGATGCCCCGCGTCTGCCGCGAACACGACGCCGCGGTCTCGAAGATGGCCTCGCCCCCCGACCTGGAGCGCCCGGGCGCCATCGAAGATGTCGACGAGATATACGAGGCGCTGTCGATGAACGGCTTCACGGACAAGACGATCCTCGACCCCGCGTTCGGCGGCTGGTCCGCGGCGAAGACCCACGCGGACGACCGCGAGACGTTCCGCCGCCTCCGGGAGTTCCGCGGCTACGGTCGTCCCCTCCTCGTCTCGATCAACCGCAAGAGCTTCCTCAAGACGGTCGCCGGCCGCAGCACGGAGGAGGCGCTTCCGGTCTCGCTGGCCGCCACGTCGATGGCGGTCGAGCGCGGCGCGCACGTGGTCCGCACCCACGACGTGGGCGAGACGCGCGACGCCGCCCTCGTCGGCGCCGAGTTCGCCCGCGACCGCCACCGCTCCGGCGGCGACTCCGACGCGGTCGCCGTCGAGGAACTCAACGTGACGACGGTCCGCGAGGCCGAGCGCCACCTCGACCGGATCGGCGCGTCGGAGGCGACCCGAGGGAACCGCGACGCGGCCGGCAACGCGGTCGTCCGCACCTACGAGCTCACCGGTCTCGGCGACGCGGCGGTCGGCGCCCTGCGCGCCGCGACCGTCGGCGGCGACGCGAGCGGCGCGGCGTTCGCGCTGGGCGACCCGACCCGCGCGGAGACGCCGCCGACCCCGTCTGCGACCGACGGCGGCACCGCCGGTTCGGCCGGTCCAGCGGGCGACGGATCCGCCGGCGACGGCCTCGCGAGCGACCGCCGCGGCCTCCTGATCGGGACGCCCGTCGCGATCGAGTCGGTCAGAGAGGCGGTTTCCGGCGTCTCTGAGGCGCTCGACGCCGCGCTCGCGGGTATCGACCCCCACGTGAGTTAAGAGAAAGTTTATGCCCTCGTGTAGACAACCGATCGACCGGACGCCGGAGGGGCACGCGGGTAGGGGTACTCTGTGCCACTCCGGTCCATACCATAATTCGCCCGGGGAGCGGCGGCGCTATTCGGCGCCGAACGTGACGTCCGCACAGAGCGTGATCCGCCCGTGAACTTCGCGGCCTTCGAGCCCGTCTACGAGGCGATCCTCGCCGACTTCGGCTTCGACCGCGCGGCCGACGAGCGCGCCCGCGACGTCGCCGCCGACCTCGCGACGCCGTTCCCGCTGGGCCGCCTCGGCGACTGGGAAGGGGAAACGGTCGCGGTCGCGGGCGCGGCGCCGTGCCTCGCCGACGAGGTTGCGCTCGCTCGCGACGCCGACGCCGTCGTCGCGGCCTCCACGGCGGCCGACGTCCTCGTCGACCGCGGTGTCGCCGTCGACTGTATGGTGACGGACCTCGACAAGAACCCGGAGACGGCGGCCGAACTGACCCGCGACGGCGTCCCCGTCGCCGCCCACGCCCACGGCGACAACGTCCCGGCGGTCCGCGAGTGGCTCCCGCGCTTCGCCGACGAGTGGACGCTGGCGACGACCCAGGCCGCCCCCGTCGGCCCGGTCCGGAACACCGGCGGGTTCACCGACGGCGACCGCGCCGCGTTCCTCGCCGACCACGTCGGGGCCGGCGAACTCGTCTTCCCGGGCTGGAACTTCGACGACCCCGACGTCGACCCGATGAAGGCGCGCAAGCTCGACTGGGCCGGCCGCCTGTTGCGCTGGCTCGAACGCCGCCGCGACGAGGAGTTCGAGATTCTGGACGGCCGGCGAGAGGCGGCCGACGCCGCGCTCCGGGAGGCCCTTGGCGACCGGTTCGACGACTAAGTCGACTCCCGCTCTACGCGCGGTTCCGGGAACAGCTCCTCCTCGTCGCGGTCGCCGATCCACTCCGCCAGCTGGACGAGCTGGTCCGCGGCGGCCTCGAACAGGCGCTCGCTCTTCTCCGGAGTCACGTCGGTCGGGTCGCCGAACGCGCCGTTCGCGGAGTTGTCGACCGAGTCGTAGAACGTCCGGGCGCCGTGGACGGTCGTCTCCGCGCTCTCGAGGTCGACGAGGCCGCCGTCGCGGGCGTCTTCGAGCCGGTCCTCGCGGACGAGCTCGGGCGCGAGATGGGTGATCATCGCTGTCTCCTTCGGACCGGCGTGGGGGCCGTTGCGCTCGAAGAGGTCGTCGACCAGCTCCGGGATCGACTCGTCCCACATCCACTCGACGGCGTAAGCCACCTCGTCCTCGTGGAGCCGGCGGCCGACCTCCCGGAGGTGCTGGACGTTGCCGCCGTGGGCGTTCACGAACACGATACGGTCGATGCCGTGGTACGCGAGGTTCCGCGAGAACGACTCGACGTAGTCGCGGAACTCCGGCGGGTCGACCCACATCGTCCCCGGGAACTGTCGGTGGTGGGGGCTGACACCGACGTTGACCGTCGGCGTTCGGAACGCGTCGGAGCGGTCCGCGGCCGCCGTCGCGAGCCCCTCGGCGATCAGGTGGTCGGTCGCGAGCGGGAGGTGCGGGCCGTGCTGTTCGGTCGAGCCGAGCGGGACGAGCGCGACGGAACCGGGAGACAGCGCGTCGCCCAACTCCGGCCAGGTGTGGTCCGCGAGGTACATACCTCCGCCTCGCGCGCGACACGTATCAACCCCGTCGTCTCGGTCGGGTTCGCCGGGATCGGGCGGAGCAGATCGCCCCGACATCGAGCGCGCCGGTCCTCGCCGCCGCGCCGGCTCTGCGCCCCGTGTCGACACCCTTTTTGTGTCGTCCGGCCGAACCGGTTGGCATGTTCGGAGGCGGCGGCATGAACCCGCGGAAGATGAAACAGATGATGAAACAGATGGGAATCGACGTCGAGGAGCTCGACGCCGAGCGGGTCGTCATCGAGACGGCCGACGGCGACGACCTCGTCTTCGACGGCGCTCAGGTCACCAAGATGGACGCGCAGGGCCAGGAGACCTACCAGATCGTCGGCTCGCCGGACGCGGTGGCCGACGCGGGCGCGGGCGGCGGCGCGACGGCAGTCGAGGGGGGCGACGAGCCCGCGCTCGACGACGGTGACGACGCGGACGACGGTGACGACGGCATCCCCGAGGAGGACGTGAAACTGGTCGCCCAGCAGGCGGGCGTCTCGAAGGAGGCCGCCCGCGAGGCGCTGGAGGCGGCCAACGGCGAGCCCGCGCGAGCGATCGCCGACCTGCAGTGACGGACGCCGCGTACCTGCTCGTCCACGAGGACCGCGAGTACTTACTAGAGCCCGGCGAGGAGTTCGGCACCGACCTCGGCGTGATCGAGGTCCCCGAAGACGTCGCGGCCGGCGACGAGGTCGAGACGCACCTCGGCACCGTCTTCGAGGTCCGCGCGCTCCGCGGCCCCGACCTGTTCAACCACCTCGAACGCACCGGCGCGCCGATGATGCCCCGCGACGTTGGGCTCGTGATGGGCCACACCGGCGCGTCCGACGGCGACCGCGTCCTCGACGCCGGCACCGGGACGGGGATCCTCGCGGCGTACCTCGGCCGCGCGGGTGCCGACGTGACGACCTACGAGGTCGACGCCGAGTTTGCCGAGGTCGCCCGCGACAACATGCAAACGGCGGGCGTCGCCGACCGCGTCGAGGTCCGGACCGGCGACCTCACCGAGGAGCTGGACGCGCTCGCCGACGGCGAACCGTTCGACGTCCTCACGCTCGACACGGGGGACGCCCCCGCGGTCGTCGAGCGCGCCGACGAGCTGCTCGCGCCCGGCGGCCGCCTCGCCGTCTACTCCCCGTTCGTCGAGGGAACCCGCGAGGCGGCCCTCGCCGCGCGCGAGGCCGGCTTCGACGAGGTCGAGACGCTGGAGACGATCCAGCGCGAGATGGACTTCTCCGACCGCGGCTCGCGCCCCTCCACCGCCGGCGTGGGCCACACGGGCTACCTCGTGTTCGCGCGGGCGCCCTGAGTTCGGCGCTCACGACGTTTCTCTCCCGTCGCTTTCTCTCCCAGCGCTTTCCTCCCCAGCGGCGCGCCCCCGTGACCGGCGCAACGCTCATTCGGATCGCGGTAGTCACCGATCGGTGTGACCGCGGACGACGCCGGAACCGAGGCCGACTCCGAGGCCGCGAGCGACGAATTCGACGGGGCGTCCGAGATCGCCGACGTCCTTCCGCGTCCCGACGACCCGCTCGCCGAGGCGGTCGAGGCCGCGCTGGCGGGGCGGTCCGCGGTCGTCGCGGTCGGCGTGCCGATCCGGCTGCTCCCGGCGGTGCTCGGGGCCCGAGAGCGCTCGTCGGGGGACCCGTGGCGGATCGCGTGCCGCCCCGGCGTCGTCGACGCGCTCTCACGGGCGCTCGTCCTCGGCAGCGCGGTCGCCGAGGCGGTCGAGGGCGGCGAAATCCGGATCCGGACCGGCGAGCCGCTCGGACACGGGACGGGCGGGACGCTGTTCGCGAGCCCGGACCGCGTCGACGCCCTCGTCGGCCCCCGGGGGGGTCGGACGCTCGCGACGACGGCGGCCGACGCTCAGGTGGCGGCGGCCGGTTCGGAGGCTGTCGACGGCGCCCGCGCGACGGCCGAGTCGCGGTTCGACGCGGCGTCGGCGGCGACCGTCGGGATGCCCTCGCGGACTCGGCTTCTCGCCCATGCGCGCGAGGTCCTCGACGACCGGTTCGCGGACGACCTGGCGGCCCTGCTGGCGTCGCTCGCTCCCGGCGAGTTCGGCCGCACGACCGGGGTGACGGACCGGACGCTGCTCGTCGCGCTCGCGGCGCGACACGACCACCTCTTCCGGGACCTGCGGACCTGGGTCGGGACCGACGGCGTCGGGATCGCCCCGGCCCAGGAGTTCACCGGTGACCGGCAGGCGCTCGTGGATCGGGGGCTGATCGAGTCGATCAAGGTGCCGATGGGGCCGGGGCGGCCGATGCTCCGGCTCCGCGCGGTCGACGACGCGCTGTTGCGCGCCCGCGTCGAGGAGGTGCCGAGCGTCCTCCGAGGTCGGTTCGCGCTGCCGACCGACGCGGACGGGCGGATCCGGGACGACGCGAGCCGCGAGGGGCGACGGCCGGTGTGGGAGCGGCGGCGGTGGTGACTCCCCGAGACAGATTCGGCTTCGGGTCCCCGGATCGGCCCGCCGGTCCCACGTAACAAGAACTAACTCGCGGCGGCGCCCTCACACGGACATGACGACGTTCTCCGACAGGGTCGAGCGGATCTCGATAAGCGGGATCCGCGAGGTGTTCGAGGCGGCCGGCGACGACGCGATCAACCTCGGGCTCGGCCAGCCCGACTTCCCGACGCCGGACCACGCCCGGCGGGCGGCCGTCGACGCCATCGAGTCCGGGAAGGCCGACGCCTACACCGAGAACAAGGGGATCCGGTCGCTGCGGGAGGCGATCGCCGAGAAGCACCGCGCCGACCAGGGGGTCGACCTCGACCCCGGGAACGTCGTCGCGACCGCGGGCGGCAGCGAGGCGCTCCACGTCGCCCTCGAAGCCCACGTCGACGCGGGCGACGAGGTGTTGATCCCGGACCCGGGATTCGTCTCCTACGACGCGCTGACGAAGCTGACCGGCGGCGAGCCGGTCTCCGTGCCGCTCCGCGACGACCTCACGATCGACCCGAACGCCATCGAGGACGCCATCACCGACGACACGGCGGCGTTCATCGTGAACTCGCCTGGCAACCCCACGGGCGCGGTCTCCTCCGAGGCGGACGTCCGGAAGTTCGCCCGCATCGCCGACGAACACGACGTGCTCTGTATCTCCGACGAGGTGTACGAGTACACCGTCTTCGACGGCGAGCACCACTCGCCGATCGAGTTCGCCGAGACCGACAACGTCGTGGTCGTCAACTCCGCCTCGAAGCTGTTCTCGATGACGGGCTGGCGGCTCGGGTGGGTGTACGGCGCCGAGGAGCGCGTCGAGCGCATGTTGCGCGTCCACCAGTACGCGCAGGCGTGCGCCTCGGCGCCGGCGCAGTACGCCGCGGAGGCCGCGCTGCGGGGCGACCGCGGCGTCGTCGACGAGATGACCGACTCCTTCGAGCGCCGCCGCGACATCCTGCTCGACGGCTTCGACGACATCGGCATCGACTGCCCGACGCCGCAGGGCGCGTTCTACGCGATGCCGCGCGTCCCGGAGGGGTTCGTCGACGAGTGTCTCGACCGCGGCGTGGTCGTCGTCCCCGGTGAGGCGTTCGGCGAGGGCGGCGCCGGCCACGCGCGCATCTCGTACGCGACCGACGAGGACGAGCTCCGCGAGGCGCTCGACGTGATGGCCGAGGCGTACGAGGCGGTCCGCTGAGGCGGGCTCGAAACGCCTCGCCCTCAGTTGTCCTCTCCCTCCAAAATACGGAGGGAGCGTTCGTAGTACTCACCGTCGTACCGAATCATTTCCCTCTCGGTCTCGCGGACGTCGGCGTCGTTCAGAATATTCCCGTCGATGTACGGGCGAGCGTCTATCGCGCGGAGTAGTTCGACGTAGGCGTCGGAGTACGGGTGCGTCTCGCTGTACTCCTCGCCGTCCGCCCCCCTGACGATCCGTCTGGCCTCCGCGGAGAGGTCGTCCGACGTGATTCTGGAGCCGACGAACGTCCCTCGGAGGATCGCTTCCATCCGTTCCGGGGTCTCGGCGATCGCTTCCGCGGTCGGGCGGTACACCGCCTCGTGGAATCGCTCGCGCTCGATTTCGACCCGATAGGTGGTGTCTCGATAGGTCACGTGGTCGGGGTCGCCGTCGTCGAGCAGCGCGCTCTCGGTCCGAGCTGACTCGGCTCGGTACACGTAGCCACCGCGCTCGACCAGCCCGAGCGGGTAGCCTCCGTCGTGCCCGCGGGCCCGCGCGGCGAAGTGGGCTATCCCGACTGCGCGCTGGTCGCCCTCGGGGAGGTCCCCGTCCTCGCTGGCGTCGACCGCCGACTCGACGTCGTCGTCGGGCTCGAAGAGGCGGAGAACCGGGTGCGTCTCGACGACCTCGTCGACGACGACGGAGCCGAGCTGGTAGTAGGTCCCGTCACGGAGGACGTACGCCGGGTCGTCGGGGCTCGCGAAGAACGGCTTGCGGTGCTGGGTCGTGTACGACTCGCCCGCCAGAACCGCGTCGAGGGCCGCCTCGTCCCACCCTTCGGGCGGGTCGTCGCGGTCGTGAGCGTAGCGGTCGCGCAGCGTCCCGTCGATCCGCGAGAGCGAGAGCCTGAGCTCCGGTCCGTCGCCGTCGTCCGCGTCGCCGTCGCTGCCGGTTCCGAGACAGCCAGCGGCGGCGGCGCCGATGCCGCCCGCGAGCGCGCCGGCGAGGAGTCGGCGGCGGGAGGGCGCGAGTTCGTACATGCGGGCCGTACAGGCGGGCGACTGAAAGGTATTGCCGAAACGCAAACGCCGGCTTGAGTCACCGGGGCCGACGCCGACGGAGCGAGCGTCCGCCCCCGGCTGGAATTACCTCAGGTTATTCGACGCCACTGAAGAGTTTCCGCAAGTTATACCGTCGCCCGCGGAGTATCCGGCGGTAATGGACCGGAACATACAGGTCAGCCGCCTCGACCGGCAGGCGGTCGAGGACCAGGAGGTCGAAATCGTCGAGCGAAAGGGGATCGGTCACCCCGACTCCATCTGTGACGGCGTCGCGGAGTCCGTCTCGCGGGCCCTCTCGCAGCTCTACTTGGACCGCGTCGGCAAGGTGCTGCACTACAACACCGACGAGACGCAGCTGGTCGCCGGCCGCGCGGCGCCCGCGTTCGGCGGCGGCGAGGTCGTCGAGCCCATCTACATCCTCATCGTCGGCCGCGCCACGAAGGAGTACGACGGCGAGCAGCTCCCGGTCGACTCGACCGCGCTGGCGGCCGCCCGCGAGTACCTCTCCGAGGCGATCCCGGAGCTGGAGTACGGCACCGACGTGGTCGTCGACGTCAAGCTCGGCGAGGGCTCGGGCGACCTCCAGGACGTGTTCGGCGAGGAGACCCAAGAGGTCCCGATGGCCAACGACACCTCCTTCGGCGTCGGCCACGCGCCGCTCACCGAGACGGAGACCATCGTCCACGAGGCCGAGCGCGCGCTCAACACGACCTACCACGACGACCACCCCGAGCTCGGCCCCGACGTGAAGATCATGGGCAAACGCGAGGGCGACCGGATCGACATCACCGTCGCCGCCGCGATGGTCGACGCCTACGTCGACGGGCTCGACGAGTACGACGACGCGGTCGCGTCCGTCCGCGAGTACGTCGACGGCCTCGCTCGCGACTACACCGACCGCGAGGTCGGCGTCGACGTCAACACCGCCGACGACTACGACGAGGGCTCCGTCTACCTCACCGTCACCGGCACCTCCGCCGAGCAGGGCGACGACGGCTCGGTCGGCCGCGGCAACCGCGCGAACGGGCTCATCACCCCGAACCGACCGATGTCGATGGAGGCGACCTCCGGGAAGAACCCCGTCAACCACATCGGGAAGATCTACAACCTCCTCTCGACCCGCGTCGCCGAGTCCGTCACGGGCGAGGTCGACGGCATCCGCGACCTCCAGGTCCGTCTGCTCTCGCAGATCGGCCGCCCGATCGACGAGCCGCACGTCGCGGACGCGCAGATCGTCACGGAGGAGGGCGTCGCGCTGGACGACATCGAGGCGGACGTCCTCGACATCGTCGACCGCGAGCTGGCCGACGTGACGGACGTGACCCGCAGCGTCATCCAGGGCGACGTCTCGACGTTCTGAGCGGGCCGCCGGCCGACCGCTCCGGCGCGGTCGCTCGTCCGGTCACTCGCTCCGCCCCGCCCGGCGACCGCAACGGATTTGCGCCGCCCGGTCCGAAGTGCGCCCATGACGCGGGTGTGTCTCCTCGGCGACCCCGACGTGGAGCTCTCCTACGAGCTGCTCTCCCGCGAGACGGCTCGCGACGCGCTCGCGACCTACGACATCGAGGAGCCGTTCGAGAACAGCGTCGCCGTCGACACCGTGAGCCTCGGCGCCGCCGTCTCCCTCCTCAACGACCTCGACTGGTACCTCGTCCGCTTCGTCGAGGAGGCGCTCGTGCTGGAGCCGTCCGTCGCGACCGACGAGTGGCTCTCGCGGGGCCTCGCCCGTGAGGTTCGCGACGGCGACGTCCCGCCGGAGGAGACCGACCAGCGCCTGAAGGTGTTCGGGCTCGTCGACGGCCGCCCGGTCGAGCCCCTCTTCGTCCGCCGGCGACAGGGAGAGACGCCCGAGTACGACCTCCGCGACGTCGACGAGACGGTGATCGTCCGCGTGAGCGAGTCCGAGTTCTCCGGATGAAAGCGGAGACCCCTCCTCACTCGTCGACTTCCGCGAGGATCCGCGTCCGGACCGGGTCGACGTCGACCGGCGCCCACGCCTCCACGTCGTAGGTCACGTCCGCGAGCGTCTCCAAGCGGTCGTCGTCGCCTTCCCCTATCGCCTCGATCGCCTCCTCGCGGAGCCGGTCGAGCACCGCGTCCGCGAGGGCCTCGCGGTCGACGCCGCGGTCGGGCACGTCGAGGATGTGCGGGAGGTCCTCGGCGCCCTCCGGGAGCGTCGGGAACGCCGCCGGCCCGACCGCGAGCGCGGTCGACTCGTCGGCGTGCTCGGTTTCGGCGTCCGCGAGGTCGCCCGCGTCGCCCCCCGAGAGCGCGTCGGCCGGCGCCGGCACGAGCGCGTACTCGGCGACCGCGAGGTCGATGGCGGCGTCGATGGCGTCCTCGTCGACCTCGGCCCGCTGCTTGAACGCCAGCTCCGAGAGCGCCCGCGACAGCTCGGCGCGGGTGAGCCACCCGAACAGGTCGACGACGCCGGCGAGGTCGTCGCGCGCGGCGACGCTCGGCCCGCTCGCGTCCGCCATCTCAGTCCTCCCCCGGAGCGGGCTCCGCCTGCCCGTCGTCGGTCGCTTGGGCGCCGACGGCGTCGATCCCGCCGGTCGCCCCGTCGCCGCGAACCCCGTGGAGGTCCTCTCGCGCGGCCTCCCGGACCTCATCGGGGTCGACCGGCGCGTCCTCCCACGCCGGGAGCCGGGTGTCGGGACCGGGCTCGCCGAGCGCCTCGGCATAGGTCGCCACCTGCGACCGCTCGTCGGCCGCGTCGTACGAGAGGCCGTTGAACCCCGCGTCGGTCGCGTAGCCGTCGACCAGCGTCTCCGCGGCGTCGCGGTACCGCTCTGCGAGGCCGTCGTAGTCGACGTCGACGCCGGCGTCCTCGACCGCGCGCAGCGTCGCCGCGCCGACCGCCCGGCTCATGTCGGCGAGCCCGGTCGGCCCCTCGACGGAGCGGTGGTCGTGCTCGTAGCGCCCGAGGTCGACCTGCGCGCTGTCCGCGAAGCCCGCGTGGCCGAACGCCTCGCCCAGCGTCCCGACCTCCAGCCCCCAGCCGCGCTGGACGCGGAGCCGCGAGACGAGGTCGCTCGTCGCCGCGAATTCGCCCGCGAGCGCGTAGCGGAACGCGGAGAGGTACTCCAAGACGTCGGGCGTTCGGCCGGGCGCGGCGTCGCCGAGCGCGCGGACGAGCGGCCGGAAGAACAGCCGGAACAGCCGTCCGTACAGGGAGCCGTCCTCGACGCGGGCGTAGTACCCCTTCGAGAAGTCGTAGCCGCGCCCCAGCGGGAACAGCAGTCGGTTGACGAACGCCGGCGAGTAGGTTTTCGTGTCGGCGTCGTGGACGACGACGAACTCCTCGTCGAGCGCGCGGCCGAGGGCGAGCCACACGTCCCGCCCCTTGCCGCGCTCGCCGTCGAGCCCCCGCGCCTCCAGCAGCGACGCGAGCCGCGGGCCGTCGCACCACAGCGTCTCGACGTCGAGGTCGAACCCGTCGAGCCAGTCCGCGAACGATCCGACGCGGTCGGCCGACGCCCGCAGCGGCACGATCACCCGGGCCGGGTCGACCGTCTCCAGCGTCGAGAGCACGCGCTCGGCCGCGAGCGTCCCGTACTCGCGCTCGGTCATCGGTACGACGACCGCCGCGCGGTCCGTCGGGGCGTCGGGCCGGTGGTCGGTCAACGCGTGAAGGGTCGTCACGCGCTCCTGAACGTACTCCATTTACCGATCACACGGGAGCGACGCCCAAAACAGGTGCGGTACCGTAGGCGCGTGCCGGTCTCGGCCGGTCGCGCGAGCGACCCGACCGTCGGCCCCCGACCGCTCAGGCCGCCCGCGTGTCGGCCGCCGCACCGCCGGGGACGCGTCCGAGGCGGTACAGGGCCGCGTACGCGGCGACGAGGACAACTAAGCCGCCCGCGAGCGCGAGGAAGACGGCGTCGTACGTCGCGCCCGCCTCGACCGCCTCGCCGACGACCCACGAGCCGGCCGCCTGCGTGGTCATCATCCCGGCGGAGAACATCGCGTACGCCGACGCGCGCGACTCGTCCGGCAGCGACGCCAGCAGGTACGTGTCGCCGGCCGGGAACAGCATGTGGATGGCGAAGCCGACGACGACGCTCGCGGCGATCACCGCGGCGAGCCCCTCCGCGACGACGACGAGGACGACGCCCACGACGAACGACGAGACGATGCCGAGCAGGTACGGCACGTGGGGGAGCCGGTCCGCGAGGTCGCCGGAGACGAGGAACGCGGGCACGCCGGCGGCGAAGATCACCGTCAGGAGGTTCCGAGCGGTCGCCCGCGGCAGCCCCTTGTCGATCATGTACAGCTCGTAGAAGTTGAACAGGCCCTGCCAGACGAAGCTCGTGAGGCCCATCAGCACGACGCCGGCGGCGATCAGCTTCCACTCGCCGCGGGCGGCCGCGAGGAAGTCGGTGTCCCCCGAGCCGGCGTCCGGGAGGTCGGTCCGCTTCGCGAGCGCGACGAACAGGACCGTGCTGGCCGCCGCGGCGAGCGCCAGCGCGTAGAAGGCGTACCGCCAGTCGTACCACAGCGCGACGGTGACCGCCGGCGCGGCGATGACGGCGGAGAGCTGGCTGGCCATCCCGTGGACGCCCATCACGCGACCGACGCGTCCCGGGAACAGCTCCGAGATGAACGGGTTCGCGGCGACGAAGTAGACGCCGGAGGCCAGCCCGATCGCGAAGGCGGCGACCATTAGCGCGAGCACGCCCGGCGCGAGGGCGACGCCGAGCGCGCCGGCTGTCAGCATCGCGCCGGAGACGACGATAACGCTGCGCCGCGTGAAACGCGTGAGCGCCCACCCGGCGGGGAGCCGCGGAGCGGCCGAGCCGAGCCACGCGAGCGTGACGATGAGCCCGGCGGTCCCCTCCTGGATCCCGAACGCGTCGATGAACTCGCCCACGAGGGGGGCGAACACGACGCGCGCGAAGTTGACGAGGAAGACCAGCGCGCAGAGCGATCCGAACAGCCTGGTCCGTGACACGGCGGCGTTTCCCCGCGCCCGGACACAAGCGTTGCGAAAGCGCCCGGGCGCGCCCTTCGGGACCCCGACCGCCGCGGGTGACGCCGAGATCCCCCGCCCGCCGCCGGTTTCGGCCGAGTCGTCAGACCCGCGTCGGACGGGGTTTTTATCCGCCCCGCCCCCGAACGCCGGGGTATGAAATCCACGCGCAAGGGGCTCCGCGACGGCGACCTGATGAAGGACACCTACGAGCGCCTCAACTGCGCCGACTGCGAGCAGGTGTTGAAGAAGGAGAACGACCCCGACGAGGTGTTCTCGGTCCGTATCTGCCCGGAGTGCGGCAGCCGCTACAAGGAGCTTCGCTGACCGCGCCGCGCCCCGCGTCGGGGACCGAACTCGTCGCCGCCCCGCTTCGAGCCCTCCCGTCTCTCTCTCCTCTCGTCGACCGCCGCCGTCAGGCGTCGAGCGACGCTTCGACCGACTCCGCCACCCCCTGCGCCTCCCCCGTGACGATCTCGATCCACCGGTACCGAGCGTACGCCTCGACCGTCGACCGAGCGGTCCGTTCGGACGCGGTGAGGGCGGCGTCCGGCTCCCGGAACAGCGACCGGAACCGCGTCGACAGCCACCGCGCCAGCGGGTTCTCGTCGCCCGCCAGCGACCCAGTCGACTCGATCGCCGCGGTCCGCGCCGCGCCGATCGCGGCCGCGTCGTCGGGGAACATCGCGTCGCCCGCCTCCACCCGCCCGGCGACGGCGTCGAGCGCCCGGAGCCGCGTCAGCGCGAGCGCCGTCCGGGTCAGCCCGGTCGCCGGGTGGTCCGGCTCGTAGTCGCCGAACGCGACCGGGTCGAACCACATGTCGTCGAAGCTCCGGTAGACCGCGCTCGTCAGCAGGGAGTCGCTCGGCGCGCCGGGGGCGACGGCCCGGTCGTCGACGAAGGCGTCGGTCCCCGGGCTGTGCCTGAGGTCCTCGACGTCCTCGCCGTGGAGCTCGCGGAGCCGGTCGCCGACGGCGCGCCCGAGACGGTTCATCTCGCGGCGGAGGGGTTCGGCGACGGCCGCCGGGTCGGCGAGCGACGCCGCGTACCGGTCCCGGAGGTACCGCCCGGACTCGACGTACGACTGGACTCGTTCGAGGTTTCCGACCGCCTCCCCCGTCCGAAGCGGGCTCTCGCGGTCGGCCGGGCCGGCACCGACCAGCGTCCGGCGCCGCGCCTCGTCGTACCAGCGCTCGATCGGGCCGTACATCGCGGCGCCCGCGAGCGGGTCGGCGGCGGGACCGGGGAGCGCGTCCAGCGTCTCGGACGCGCGGCGACGCACCGTCCCGAGGTCCGGCGCCACCCCGCTCGGGTCCCCCTCGACGGTCACGGCGGCCCACGTGGCGACGGCGGCCGCCGCGTGGTCGCGCGCGGTCGCGTACCGCTCCGCCGCCGCTAGCGGGGGAAGCGCCTCGCCCTCGACCGGCAGCGCCTCGCGGGCCGCCGCCCGCTCCGTCTCGATCCGCTCTCGAATCTCGCCGTTCGGGAGCCGCTCCGCGGTCAGGGGGTCCGGAATCGGGCTCAGCAGGCGGTCGACGCGATCCGCGAACGCGGCCGCGACCGCGGGATCGACGTCGACGGGGACGAGCCGCGGGCGGTCGGGGACCGGCTCGTCGAACGCCCGCGGGACGGCGGCGACGTCGAGCGACGGCGGGTCGTCCCAGAACCGGCGGCCGCCTCCGCCGCCGGCACAACCGGCCAGCGAGCCGAGCGCGGCGGCGCCGGCCGCGAGCGCGCCGCGACGGGTCAGTCGGCGCGCCATCAGAAGTCACCCCACTCGTCGGTCGCCGTGGCGTTTCCGGGCACGGTCGCGTTCCCGTCGATCACGGCGTACTCCGTGTCCGTCGTCGCGCACGGCGAGCGCCCGCTGGCGCCGGAGCCGGTGAGCCGCTCGTCGAGCGCGACCGGAAGCCGGAAGAGGAGCGCGAGCGCGACCCGCGTGTCCGTCTCGCACGCCTCGTCCGGCGGCCTGAGTTCTCGGCAGTACTCGTACTCGACGTGCCCGGGTTCCCACGACACCGAATGGATCACGATCCGCTGACACGACTCGACGCCGGCCGGCGAGACGTACACCGTCTCCGCGTCGTAGTCGGTCTCGTCGAGGAACGACCGGACCCGCTCGCGGTCGGCGTCGGAGACGCCCTCGGCGACCGTGAGGTCGGCCGCTCGGTCGGCGCTCGTGATCAGTTCGCGTCCCGTCGGCACGAACTCGTCCTCGTCGTTCACGTCGGTGCCGTAGAGAAGGACGCTCTTCCCGTTCGGGTTCCGCGGCTTCACCACCGTCGGGTCCGTGTCGGTGCCCGAGGCCTGTCGTCGAACGGACTCCGCCTCCGGATCGCTCGCGTCGCCGCCGAAGCACCCGGCGAGCGCGCCGACCGCGCCGACGGCGGCGCTCCCGAGGAGGGCTCGTCGCGTGGGGGACATGCGACCGACTTGGACCGGTCTCGACAAACGCTTTGTGGCGTCGCGATCGCCGCTTCCCCCGGCGCCGTTCGCCGCGGTTGCGCGCCGTCACCCCTCGTCGTCACTCGAAGACGGCGTCGAACGCCTCGGCGCCGAGCGGGTCGAAGGTGCCGGCCGCGACGTTCTCGCGGACGTGGTCGGGGTCGGTCGTCCCGACGAGCGACGAGGTGACGCCGGGAGCGCTCCGCGCGAAGTTGAGCGCGCGCTGGGCCGGCGTCTCCCCCGCGAGCGTCGCGTCCACGTCGGCCGGGATCGCGCCCTCGGCCGCCAGATCTCCCTGCCCGATGCTCGCGCTCGTCACCACCGAGAGCCCGGCCTCGTGAGCGAATTCGAGCGTCGAAACGGGCCCGTCGGCGTCGGCCCCGGGCGGCGCTGGCTGGTTCCGCCGCGTGAACGCGTCCGCCATCGCGACGTTGAAGGGGAGCTGTATCGCCTCGAACCCGTGGTCGTCGTCGGGCCCGACCGCCTCGCCGGCGGCCTCGGCCCGGGCGAGCACCTCGGCGAGCGAGAGGTAGTCGTCGGCGTCCTGCGGGACGCGGAACGCGCTCCACGTCGCGACGCCGTACGCGCCGATATCACCGGCCGCGCGCCGGCGTTCGAGGGCCTCGAAGACGGAATCGATCCGGTCGTACACGTCTGCCCGCGAGCGGGCGGCGAGCTGCGTCTCGGGGTTGTGGACGTAGAAGCAGTCGACGGCGTCGAGGCCGAGGCGGTCGAGCGAGCGGTCCAGCGACCACTCCAGGTATTCAGGCGTCATCGCGTGCGCGCCGTTCGCGAGGTCCTCGGGGTCGACGATCCCGGGCTCGACGAACCGCTCGCGGACGTACGCGCTCGGGTCGTCGGGGCGCTCGCCGTCGAACGGCAGGAAGCCGCCCTTCGTCGCGACGACCATCGACTCGCGGTCGACGGGGGCGTCCCGGAGCGCCTCGCCGACGACGCGCTCGGCGCGGCCGCAGCGGTAGTTCGCCGCGGTGTCGACGTGGTTCACGCCCGAGCGGAGCGCCAGTCCGATCGACTCGCGGGAGGCCGCGTCGACCGCGGGCGTCGGATCGCCGAGGTACGTCCCGATCCCGACGCTGGAGACCACGCCCGGTCCGAACCGTCGGAAGTAGGTACGCCCGAAGGCGTCGCCGAACCGGTTCCGGTACCCCCAGAGGGCCTCGCGAGTCGCCATGTGGTCGGGGTAGTCGGCTCGCGGGTAAAAGTCGCGCGGGAGGCCGGGTCGCCGCGGTCCGCTCCGGCCCGCCGCGTTCCGTACTACCGCCGTGACCGCCGATCAGTCGTCCACGCGGAAGGTCCGCGTCGTGTCCCTGTCGCCGCGGACGACGTCGACCTCGACGAGGCCCAGCGAGGTGAACACCTCGCCCCAGTCCCGGTAGTACAGCGGCGTCTCCTCGTCGACGTAGTTCACGTCCGGGTCGCCCGACGCCGACTCGCGCGCCGGGTCCTCGATCTCGGCCGTGACGAGCACCTCGTCGGTGATCCGCGCGATCTCCGCGAAGGCCGACTCGACGTCCGGATGGAGGTGTTGGAGCGTCTCGACCGAGTACACCGCGTCGAACGCGTCGTCGTCGAACTCCCCGACGAGGTCCTCTATCGCGCCGCAGTAGAACGTGCCGTCCGCGGCGAGTTCGGGGTAGGCGTCTCGCATCGTCTCGAACGCCTCGGCGTTGATGTCGACCCCCGAGAGGTCTTCGAACCCGTGGTCGGCGAGGTGTTCGAGGTGACGCCCCGACCCGCACCCCAGTTCGAGGACGGCCGCGTCGCGGTCGAGGTGCGCGTCGAGCGCCTCGCGGATCAGCGCGCTCGTCTCGTTCGGCCCGTAGTGCGCGTAGTACGCCGGCGAGTACTCGCCCGCCCGGTTCGTCCACGACTCTCGGACGGAATCTGGTTCCACGTGTGCCAACGCGGGTAGAGAGGGAAAACGCCGTCGGCCGGCGTCCCGCCCAGGCCCGTCGGCCCCGCCCCGGCGTCAGACGCCCGCACGACGCAACGACTATACGGACTCCCGGAGTCACGCCTACAATGGCCTCGCTCACCGACCACCTTGCGGACCTCGTCGCGGACGTGGACGCCGCGCTGCTGTTCTCCCCGACGAGTTCCTTCTACGAGCGATTCGCGGACGCCGAGGTCGAGGTCGTCGTCGTCGCGCCCGACAACGACGTCGACGCGGAGACGTTCGTCGAGCTCCCCCTCCCGTTCGACAACGTCAAAGACCGGATCCGGTTCGGCATCGAGGGCGCGATGGACGAGGGCCTCCTCGCCGAGGGCGACGAGGTCGCGTGCGTCGCCTCGGTGTTCGACGGCGGCTCGGACGCGGTGATCCGGGCGACCGTCGACGAGGGGGTCCACACCGGCATCTACGACCTGTTCGCCAACTCGCGGGCGGAGCCGAGCGTGATCCGCGACGTGTTCGAGGTCGCGATCGAGCTCGGACAGAAGGGGCAGAAGGGGAAGCCGGTCGGCGCGCTGTTCGTCGTCGGCGACGCGGGGAAGGTGATGAACAAGTCGCGACCGCTGTCGTACAACCCCTTCGAGAAGAGCCACGTCCACGTCGGCGACCCGATCGTGAACGTCATGCTCAAGGAGTTCTCGCGGCTCGACGGCGCGTTCGTCGTCTCCGACTCCGGGAAGATCGTCTCGGCGTACCGCTACCTCGAACCCGCGGCCGAGGGGGTCGACATCCCGAAGGGGCTCGGCGCGCGCCACATGTCCGGCGCGGCGATCACCCGCGACACGAACTCGACCTCCATCGTCCTCTCCGAGTCCGACGGACTCGTCCGGGCGTTCAAGGCCGGGGAACTCGTCTTGGAGATCGATCCGGAGGAGTACTGACCCATGTCCGCGGCCCAGATCGCCGTTCCCGAGTTCCTCGCGAGCGTCCCGTACCGGATCTGGCTGGCGCTCGGCGTGCTCCTGTTTGGAGTCGTGTTGGCGTACCTCACCGGCGTGATCAACCGCCGGCTGCTCCGGCGCGCCGGCGTCCCCGAGGTGATCGAAGGCACCGCCTTCGAGCGGACGGCTCGCGAGTTCGACACCTCCACGGTGCGGATCTTGGCGCAGCTGTCGAGCTACTTCATCGTCGCCGTCACCGTCATCGTCGCGCTCACCGTCGCGGACGTGAACTACCTCGAACAGTTCTGGTCGGGCGTCGCCGCGTTCCTCCCGCGGCTGTTCGTCGCGGTGGTCGTGTTCATCGTCGGCGTCGTCGTCGGCGACAAGGCGGAGCTGCTCGTCGCCGAGCGCCTCCGGGGGGTCAAGCTCCCCGAACTCGGCGTGGTCCCGACGCTCGTGAAGTACAGCGTCGTCTACGTCGCGACGCTTGTCGCGCTCGGGCAGATCGGCGTCCAGACGCTCGCGCTCATCGTGTTGCTCGCGGCGTACGCGTTCGCGCTCGTCCTGTTCGCCGCCCTCGCGACGAAGGACCTGGTCGCGTCGGCCGCGGCCGGCGTCTTCCTCCTCCTCCGGCAGCCGTACGGTATCGGCGACGAGGTGCGGGTCGCCGGCGAGCGGGGCGTCGTCCAAGAGGTGGACCTCTTCGTCACGCACATCGAGACGGACGGCGAGGAACACGTCGTCCCGAACCACGCGGTGTTCCGCGAGGGGATCGTGCTGATCCGCGAGTAGCGCCGCCGACCCGACCGCCTCCATTTATATATCTCCCTCGTCAGCCGTTCCCACGCTGTGAAAGTAGCCGGCCCGCTATAACCCGACGCACCGCCAACGTTCAGACATGACCCCCGATACCGCGAGCGTCGCCTGCGACGGCTGGGACGGCAGCGAGTGCGAGGGGACGCCCCACTGCCCGCCGCGCTGTCCGCGGTTCGTCGACAAGGAGGGCGCGCGCTGGACGATCCGGCCCGCGGTCGACGCGGACGAGCCGCTCCTCGCGGAGATGTACGACCGGTTCGACCGCGCCGACCGCGCGCAGGGGCTCCCGCCCGTGAGCCGCAACCGGTGCGCCGAGTGGATCCGGTCGATGCTCTCCGAGGGCAACAACGTCGTCGCGGAGCGGGACGGCGAGCTCCTCGGCCACGCGATGTACACGCCGACCGACGCCGCGGTCCCCGAGCTCGCCGTGTTCGTCCACCCAGACGCGCAGGACCGGGGCGTCGGCACGGAGCTGTGCCGGCACGTGATCGCGAACGCCGCCGCGGCCGGGCGCGAGGGGATCGAGCTCCACGTCGAGACCGGGAACCGCGTCGCTCGCAGCGTCTACGGGACGGTCGGGTTCGAGGTCGTCGAGCGCCGCGGGGACCTCCTGATGCGGCTCGACCTCGACGACCCGGTCGCGACCGAGGTCCGCTGGCCCCCGCTCGCCCGCGAGGGGCCGACGGAACCCGCGGTCGACCTCTCGCCGGCCGACGGCGGGGCCGGGCGATCCCCCGCGGACGACTGAGGCGGAGTGGCGCGCGACACCCCTCACGGGGACGGCCCCGTCGCCACCGCAACCGTTAGGCCCCGCCGACCCCAGGGTACCGTAACCGTGGACGACGCCATCGAGTGGCTGCGGGACCGCCCCTTCTACGAGGGACAGATCGCCGACCACCGGCGGCTCCCGGCGCGCGAGCCCGAGTTCGCCGACGTCGACCTCGAACCGCGCCTCGCCGACGCGCTCGCGGACCGCGGGATCGACCGGCTCTACCGCCACCAGGCCGACGCGATCGAGGCGGTCCGGGACGGCGACGACGCCGTCCTCGCGACCGAGACGGCCAGCGGCAAGTCGCTCGCGTACACCGTCCCCGCCTTCGAGGCCGCGATGGACCACGGCGGGCGGACGCTGTACGTCGGCCCGCAAAACGCGCTGATCGCCGACCAGGAGGAGTCGCTGTCGGAGCTGTCCGCGGACCTCGGCTTCGGCAGCCGGGTCTCCGTCGACTCGTACACCGGGCGCCTCTCGCGGGCGGAGAAGCGGGACGTGCGCGACCGCCGACCGACGGTCCTCCTCTCGAACCCGGATATGCTCCACTACGCGCTGCTGCCGTACGCCGAGCGCCTGTGGGACTGGTTCTTCTCCTCCTTAGAGTACGTCGTGATCGACGAGGTCCACAGCTACCGCGGCGTGTTCGGCTCGCAGGTCGCGCTCACCCTGCGTCGGCTCGCGCGGACCTGCGAGCGGTTCGGCTCCGCCCCGCAGTTCGTCTGCTGTTCGGCGACGATCAACAACCCCGTCGACCACGTCGCGACCGTCACCGGCCGCGACCCGGACGGGATTACTCTGGTCGACGAGGACACCTCCGGCCGCGGGCCGCGCGACTGGGTGCTGTGGAACCCGCCGGAGTACGACGACGACTGGCAGGAGCGCGGCAGCGGCCGCCGCAAGTCGAGCCACACGGAGAGCAAGCGGCTGTTCGTCGACCTCGTGACCGCCGGCCAGCAGACGCTGGCGTTCACCCGGGCGCGACAGACCGCCGAGCAGTACGCGACCGACAGCGCGAGCGACCTCCGGGAGCGGGGCGAGCGCGACCTCGCCGGAAAGGTCGGCGCGTACCAGGCCGCGCTCACCGACGACCGCCGCCGCGAGATCGAGGCGGACCTCCACGCCGGCGACCTGCGCGGCGTCTGGTCGACGAGCGCCCTCGAACTCGGCGTCGACGTGGGCGGGCTGGACGCCGTCGTCCTCGACGGCTACCCCGGCACGCGGATGTCGGCCCACCAGCGCGCGGGCCGCGCCGGCCGCGGCGACGACCCCGCGCTCGTGGTGATGGTCGGCGGCGAGGACCAGCTGGACCAGTACCTGCTGCGCAACCCGAGCGACTTCTTCGACGCGCCGCCGGAGGACGCGATCTGCGACCCGGAGAACGGCCAGCTCATGCCCGACCACGTCGCCTGCGCGGCCGACGAGAACTGGCTCTCGCCCGGGGACGAGCGCTTCTTCGGCGACTCGTTCCCGGGCGTGGTGGCGGACCTCACCGACGAGGGGGTGCTGAACCGGCGCGAGGCGGCCGCGGGGACGCGGTGGGTCCACGCCGGCGGGTCGAGCCCGCAGCAGTCCGTGAACCTCCGCACCGCCGAGGAGCGCGAGGTCTCGCTGATCGAGCGGTCGGGCGGCGAGACGGTCGCGACGCTCGGCTTCGCCGACGCGCTCCGGGACGCCCACCCCGGCGCAATCTACCACCAGCAGGGGCGCACCTACGAGGTGACGGAGCTGGACCTCGACCGCGACGTCGCCGAGCTCCAGCAGTCGTGGGCCGACTACTACACGCAGGTGCGTTCCGACAAGGACATCGTCGTGAACCAGGACCTCGAGGAGCGCGCGCTCTCGGCGCGCCCCGACGTGCCAGTCCGCTTCGCTGACGTCACCGTCACGGAGCGGATCACCGGTTTCGTCCGGAAGGACGCCGTGACGGGGGAGTCGCTGGGCGAGTCGACCCTCGACCTCCCGGAGACGACGCTGCGCACGAAGGCGCTGTACTTCCCCGTGCCCGAGGACGTCGAGCGCGAGATGCGGCGCCTCGGCGACGCGCTCGACGAGGGCGGCGCGGAAGCGGAGACGGCCAGCGCCGACGGCGGCGAGGCGCCAGATGGCGCACGCGACGGCGCCGACGGCGAGGCGCCCGACGACACCGGCGAACCGATCCCCGGCGGCGAGTACGCGTTCAACGGCGGTATCCACGCCGCCGAACACGGGATCATCTCCCTGTTCCCGTTCCACCTGCTGTGCGACCGCGCGGATGTCGGCGGCATCTCGACGCCGCACCACCCGCACACCGAGGGCCCGGCGGTGTTCGTCTACGACGGCTATCCGGGCGGCGTCGGGCTCACCCGCCGCGGGCACCGCCGGATCGAGGAGCTGATGACGCGGACGGCGCGGCTCATCGACACCTGCGACTGCGAGGGCGGCTGCCCCGCCTGCGTCCAGTCGCCGCACTGCGGCAACGGGAACGACCCGCTGGCGAAGGCGCCCGCGGTCCGGCTGCTGGAGTCGCTGACGGGCGCCGACGCGGACCGCTGAGCCGGACCCGCGCGGCTCACCCGAAACCACTTGCTGCCGGGCGCCGACGGGTCCGTCGATGGAGTTCGACCTCGACGACGCGGCCGATCCCGCGGCCCGGGCGATGGAGTGGCTCGTCCTCGGCGCGGCGTACTTCCTGCTCCTCCTCTTCCTCGTCGGCGTGTTCGACCTGTTCGTCTCGCTGTACCGCCTCCTCGTCGCCGGCGACTTCACCGACCCGGCCGAGGTGGTGGAACTGCTCGACAGCGTCCTCCTCCTGTTGATCATCGTCGAGGTCCACCGGACGCTCGTCGCGTACGCCCGCGGGCAGCCGGTCCTCCGGATCGTCGTGAGCGCCGCGATCATCGCCGTCTCCCGACGGGTGATCAGCTTCCGACCGGAGGACTACGGCGGGGGCAACGAGGCGGTGCTCGCGGCCGCGGCGCTCGGCGCCCTGACCCTCGCGCTCACGGTCGGCTACTTCCTCCTCGACCGCGTGAGCGTTCCGGGGCGGCTGGAGCTCTGACCCGAGGGCGCGAGGGATTCCGACCGTCGCGGCCGGCGTCTCCCTCGCCGGTCCCGGTGGTTTCACGGTGGCCGCGCCCGTGTCGATCCCATGGAGCTGTTCTGGCACCGACGGGACCTCAGGGTCGCCGATAACGTCGGCCTCGCGGCCGCGTCGGGAACCGGTGACGCCGGCGGCGCAGGCGACGTGGACCGCGGGCCGGCGGCGCCCGTCTTCGTCTTCGATCCCGGCGTGCTCGACCACGCGAGCGACGTCCGGGTCCGCCGCCTGCTCGACGGGCTGGCCGCGCTCCGCGACGACTACCGCGAGCGCGGGAGCGACCTGCTCGTCGCGCGCGGCGACCCCGAGACCGTCCTCCCGGAGCTCGCCGCGGCGCTCGACGCCGAGCGCGTCGTCTGGAACCGCGACTACTCCGGGCTCGCCCGCGAGCGCGACGCCAGCGTCAGGCGCGCGCTCGACGCGGTCGACGTCGCGCGCGATGCCCGCCACGACGCGGTCCTCCACGACCCCGACGCGATCCGGACGAACGCCGGCGACCCCTACTCGGTGTACAGCTACTACTGGAAGAAGTGGACCGACCGCGCGAAAGCGGAGCCGGCGTCGACGCCGACCGGCGAGGACCTCGTCGACGCCGACCGGCTCGCGGACGCGGTCGACGCCGTCGACGCGCTCGGCAGCGACGACGGAGCGGTCGCGGACGCCGCCGTCGGGGACCTCCCGACCCCCGCGGACCTCGGCTTCGCGGAACCGGACGCGGATCTCGGCCCCGCAGGTACGGCTGCCGCCCGCGAGCGTCTCGACGACTTCCTCGACGAGGCCGTGTTCGCCTACGAGGCCGAGCGCGACTACCCCGCGAAGGGGGCGACCTCGCGGCTCTCGGCGTTCTTCAAGTACGGCGAGATCGGGGTCCGGGAGGCGTACGCCGCCACGGAGGAGGCGATGGCCGAGGCGGAGTCCGACGCGCGCCCCGAGGACGCCCCCGAGCAGGTCGAGGAGTTCCAACAGCAGCTGGCGTGGCGGGAGTTCTACGCGCAGGTCCTCTTCCATAACCCCGAGGTGGTCACCGAGAACTACAAGACGTACGAGGAGGGGATCGAGTGGCGCGACGACCCCGAGGAGATCGCGGCGTGGAAGCGCGGCGAGACGGGGTACCCCATCGTCGACGCCGGGATGCGCCAGCTGCGCGAGGAGGCGTTCATGCACAACCGGGTGCGGATGATCGTCGCCTCCTTCCTCACGAAGGACCTCCTCGCCGACTGGCGGCACGGCTACGACCACTTCCGCGAGCACCTGGCCGACCACGACACCGCCAACGACAACGGCGGGTGGCAGTGGGCGGCCTCGACGGGGACCGACGCGCAGCCCTACTTTCGTATCTTCAACCCGATGACGCAGGGGGAGCGCTACGACCCCGACGCGGAGTATATAACGAGCTACGTCCCCGAACTCCGGGGGCTCGATGCCGACCTGATCCACGAGTGGCACGAGCTGTCGCCCACGCAGCGCGCGAACGCCGCGCCGGAGTACCCGTCGCCGATCGTCGACCACTCCGAGCGCCGCGAGGAGGCCCTCGCGATGTACAAGCGGGCGCGCGGCGAGGACCCGGATGACTGACGACCTCCGAGCGAAAAACGGGCGTCGGAGCCGGCTCAGTCGGCGACCGCGGCCACCATCCCCTGCTTGTAGTACCGCTGGAGCGTGACGAACAGGAGGATGGGGACGATCATCGTCAGCACCGAGCCGGCGGCGACGAGCCCCCAGTCGATCTGGAGGCGCCCCTTCATCAGCGGGAGCACCTGCGGCGCGAGCTGGTTCTCGCGGGACCGCATGAACACGAGGGGGAAGAAGAAGGAGTTCCACACCCACGTGAACTGGATGACCGCCACGGAGACGAGCGCGGGGGCGGAGTACGGCAACACGATCGACTTGAAGATCTGGTAGCGGGACGCGCCGTCGATCCGAGCCGCCTCCTCCAGCTCCTCGGGGAGCCCGAGGAGGAAGTTCCGGAGGAACATGACGACCCACCCCATCCCCCAGCCGATGTGGACCAGGATGAGCCCCATGTACGTGTCGAACAGGCCGGTCGTCCGCAGCGTGTTGTAGTTGCCCATCGCCACCAGCTCCGGCGGCGCCGCCATGACCACGATGAGCAGGAAGAACAGCCCGGTCTTCAGCGGGAAGTCGAAGCGGGCGAACGGGTACGCGACCATCGTCCCGAGCAGCGTCACGGCGAGGACGGACGGGATCGTGACGATCGCGGTGTTCAACATCGCCTGCCGCATGGGCCCGGACTGGAACGTCCAGGCCTCTGCGTAGTTCTCGAAGGTGATAGTGAACGTCTCGAAGTTCCACCAGCCCTGAATGATCTGGTCGAGCGGGCGGACGGAGGCCATGAACAACCCGATGAGCGGGACGAGCCACAGGAGCGCGACGCCGATCGCGATCGCGTACCGCAGCGCGCGCGGGCCGCTCGGCACCGCCGCGCGGATCCGTTCGGGGAGGGGTCGGTCGGCGGTCGGCGCGGTCTCCGGCGGCTCGTGGTACACGCGCCCGCCGTCGGTCTTCGGCTCGCTTTCGGCGTCGGTCGGATCGTCTGCGTTGTGTGTGTCGGTCATAGTCGATCAGTCCATTGACGCGATGTACCACGCCATCGGGAGCGCGATCAGGAGTTCGATGAGCGCGACGACCATCGCCTTGCTGTACTCGATCGGGACGGAGAACGCCGCCTGGTACACCTCGAGGCCCAGCACCGAGAACACCCCGCCCGGGCCGCCGGACGGGCCCCCGGCCGCGTAGACGATGGCGAAGATCCGGATCACCCAGATCATGCTCATGATCACCACGACCGCCGTCACAGGCT
Organism: Halorubrum sp. SD41; assembly: GCF_058630335.1. Lineage (NCBI taxonomy): Archaea > Methanobacteriati > Methanobacteriota > Halobacteria > Halobacteriales > Haloferacaceae > Halorubrum > Halorubrum sp. SD41. The sequence goes on along the minus strand of NZ_JBZVGZ010000006.1, from coordinate 22,908 downwards.
TGACGAGCGGCCAGATGATGTCCTTGAACCGCCGGAACCGTCCCGCGCCGTCGACGCGGGCGGATTCCAGCAACGCCGGATCGATCCCCGCGAGCGCGGAGCTGTACAACAGCATGCTGAACCCGGTCTGGACCCAGACCCCGCCGGCGATGAGCGCGTAGATCGCGATCTGCGGCTCCTGGACCCAGTTCCTGACCTGCCCCTCCAGCCCGATCGACCGGAGCAGCCCGTTGAAGATGCCGGCCTGCGGGTCGTAGACGAACAGCAGCACGAGGCCGATCACGACTGTGGGGGTCGTGAACGCGAGGAACACCATCGAGCGGAGGACGCTCCGCCCGCGCAGGTCGGCGAACAGCAGCGCGAGTCCGAGGCCGAGCAGCGTGCTCAGCGGGACGTGGACGACCATCCAGATGATGTTCTGCGGGAGCGCCCCCATCGGGTACTGGAACGCGAGGAGGTTGTCCCAGTTGATGATCGCGTCGTCTTGGAACGTCGCGATCCACGTCTGGAAGCCGACGAACTGCCCGATATCGAACCCGTTCCAGGAGAAGAACCCCCCGACCGCCGAGTACACCATCGGGCCGACCGAGAAGATGGCGAACAGCGTGAGTCCGGGAAGCATGAACACGAGGATCGCCGTGAGCTTCTCCGTGTCGACGTCGCGGTCGAGCCGGTCCTCGAGGTACGATCCGACTGACATGGTATCAGGCCACCAGTTCCCCGTCCTCGTCGTAGAGGTACGCGTCGGTCGGGTCGAACGTGAGGTGGACGTGATCTCCCGCCACGGCGTCCGTCTTCGGGACCTTGACGTTCACCACGGAGCCGCCCACCTCGACGTTGACCAGCACGTACTCCCCGAGCGGTTCGACCGTCTTCACCGTTCCCGCCACCGTCCAGTCCGTGTCCGGCGGGTCCGTCGACACGTCGATGTCCTCGGGTCGGACCCCGACGGACACGGTCGGCGACGACGACTCCGTCGGCGTGGGGAGGGTGTTGCCCTCGGCGAGCTGAACGGTGCCGTCGCGGTTCTCGCCCTCGAAGAGGTTCATGGGCGGCGACCCGATGAACTTCGCGACCCACGTGGTCCGCGGTCGCTCGTACAGCTCCTCGGGGTCGGCGACCTGCCGGATCGTCCCGTCGTTCAACACGACGATCTTGTCGCCCATGCTCATCGCCTCCTCCTGGTTGTGCGTGACGTACACCGTGGTGATCCCGAGCTCGTTCTGGATCCGCTTGAGTTCGGAGCGCATCTCCAGGCGGAGCTTCGCGTCGAGGTTACTGAGCGGCTCGTCGAGGAGGAACACCGACGGCTCGCGGACGATCGCCCGCGCGAGCGAGGTCCGCTGACGCTGCCCGCCGGATATCTCCCCGGGGTCGCTCTCCATCTGGTCTTCGATGTGGAGCAGCTCGGCGACCTGCGCGACCCGCTCGTCGCGCTCCTCGGGCGGAACCCCCCTGACCTTCAGCGGATACTCGATGTTCTCCCTGACGGTCATGTGGGGGTACAGCGCGTAGTTCTGGAACACCATCGCGACGTTGCGATCGGCGGGCGGGGTCCCGTCGACGCGGTCGTCGTCGAAGTGAATCTCCCCCTCCGAGGGGTCCTCCAACCCCGCGATCATCCGGAGCGCGGTCGTCTTCCCGCAGCCGGACGGGCCGAGGAACACCACGAACTCCCCGTCGTCCACCTCCATGTCCAGCTTGTAGTTGGCGACCGTGTCACCCCCGTCGAAGTACTTGCTCACCGATCGCATGCTAATGCGGGTCATCAACTACCCGCTCGTATTCATTTATTACACTTATAATTAATCATAGACCTTGGATAAGAGGACGGCCGCCGATGTGCGGTATCCGTTCTCTGTCCGGCTAATTCAATAATTACTTAGCGATCCTTTCACTACGTGTGGAAGATGAGTTCCGGTCTCTTCGACTACACCAATTTCCCGCAGATCTCCGGCGAGCTCTTTCGCACCGTCCAGCGTCGGGACCTCTTCGACGACGACAAGCGGTTCGTCGACGCCGAACCGCGCGTCTCCCCCGATCTCGTCTTCGAGCGGTATCTGACCGGACGGGACCGTCCCGACTTCGATCTGGGGTCGTTCGTCGAGGACCACTTCCGGCTGCCGGAGCCGGTCGCCGCGACCCCGGAGCTCACCGCGTCGCGCTCGATGGAGGACCACGTCTCGTCGCTGTGGGGGGCGTTGACCCGCACGTTCGAGGAGGCCGGTTCGGCGGGCTCGACCCTCATCCCCCTCCCGAACCCGCACGTCGTGCCGGGCGGTCGCTTCCGCGAGATGTACTACTGGGACAGCTACTTCACCGCGGAGGGGCTGGCGGCGGCCGACCGAGCCGACCTGATCGCGGGGATGGTCGAGAACGTCGCCTCCCTGATCGACCGCTTCGGGTTCGTCCCGCTCGGGAACCGGGCGTACTACGACAGCCGGTCGCAGGTCCCGCTGTTCTACCGCATGCTCCGCGTGCTGGAGCGCGCCGAGGGGTTCGACGCGGTCGCGCCCCACGTCGAGGCGCTCCGGACGGAACACGAGTTCTGGATGGAGGGCGCCAGCGGCGTCGACGGGACCGACGATCCCGCGACGCACCGCCGCGTCGTCGGACTCGCGGACGGGACGGTCCTCAACCGGTACTGGGACGACCGCGCCCGCCCGCGGCCGGAGTCGTACCACGAGGACCGGCGGCTCGCCGAGCGGGTCGACGTCGACGACCGACCCGGGCTGTTCCGCGACGTCCGGGCGGCCTGCGAGTCCGGATGGGACTTCAGCTCCCGGTGGCTCGCGGGCGACGACCTCACCACCATCCGGACGACGGAACTGGTGCCGGTCGACCTCAACGCCGTCCTCTACGGGATGGAGTCCGCCCTCGCGGAGTGGCTCCCGCGCGTCGGACGGAGCGAGGTCGGCGAGCGGTACGCCGACCTGGCCGCCGACCGCCGCGAGGCGATCAACCGATACTGCTGGGACGCGGACGCGGGGTTCTACGTCGACCACTCGTGGGTCGACGACCGGCGGTCGGACCGCCTCACGCTCGCCGGCGTCGCGCCGCTGTTCACCGGCGCCGCGACCGACGACCGGGCGGCCGCGGTCGCGGACCGGCTCCGTCGCGACTTCCTCCGCCCCGGCGGACTGGTGACGACGCTGGAGACCACCGGCCAGCAGTGGGACGCGCCGAGCGGCTGGGCGCCCCTCCACTGGATGGCCGTCACCGGCCTGCGCCGGTACGGCCACGACGACCTGGCCGACGAGATCGCGACCCGCTGGGTCGACCTCGCGCGGAGCTCCTTCGAGGAGACCGGCCGCATGGCGGAGAAGTACGACGTCCGGACGGTGGGCGAAACGACCGATCTGGGCGAGTACGAGCCCCAGTACGGGTTCGGCTGGACGAACGGCGTCGTCACGGCGCTGTCGGCCCGCGAGTAGGGCTCCGGAGGGGAACTGGGACTCGTCGCGTCGCGGTTCTGAACGCTTATCCCCGACGACCGACTTCGATCGGGTATGAGCGACGACGACGCCGTCGATGTCGAGTCCCCCGACGAGGCCGAGGGCGACGCGGCGAGAGCGAACGGCACGGCGGAGGCGGCCGCCGAGGGAGCGGCCGGCGAGTCGGCCGGCAACGAATCGGCCGACGGGGAGCCGAGCGGCGGGGCCCGCCGCGACGGCGAGGCGATCGCCGCGGCCGTCGCCGAACACGACGAGGCGCTCGCCCGGGAGGTCGCCGCCCTTGAGGCCGACCTCGAAGAGGCCCGCGAGCGGCTCCGCGAGCGCGACGAGGAGGTCGACGAGCTGACGAGCAAGCTCGCCCGCGTGAAGGCGGACTTCAGCAACTACAAGGAGCGCGCGAAGCGGAAGCAGGAGGACATCCGCGAGCGCGCCTCCGAGGCGCTCGTCGAGCGGCTCACTCCCGTCCGAAACGACCTCCTGCGCGCGCTCGACCAGGACGAGGGGAGCGACCTCCGTCCCGGCGTCGAGTCGACGTTAGAGAAGTTCGACGAGGTGCTCGCCGACGAGGGCGTCGAGTCGATAGCGCCGGAGCCCGGCGAGGAGGTCGACCCCGCGCGCCACCAGGTGATGCTCCGCGTCGACAGCGACCGCCCGGAGGGGACGATCCACGAGGTGTACGAGCCCGGCTACGAGATGGGCGACCGCGTGCTGAGCGAGGCGAAGGTGACCGTCAGCACCGGGGACGGGGAGTAGCGCGTCGGCTCTCCCGAGACCGAGCGGTGCGGACCCTTTTCACGACCGAACCGCCGCCTCGTAGGCGTCCGCCAGCTCGTCGAGCCCCGCGTTCGGCTCCGCCGCGTGCGGCACCGACAGCGGCGAGACGGACACCTCCCCGTCGACGACGGCGCGCCGGTCGGTCCCGACCGGGTCCGGCACGTCGCCGTCGTTCATCCGCCCCCAGATCGGGTCGGAGAATCCCACGCGGCCGTCGCCGTTCCGTTCCGCGCGCATCCCGTACCACGTCGAGGGCGTCGTGACGCGGAGCGGCGCGCGCGCTTCGTCCGCGATGGGCGCGTTGACGTTGAGGTAGTCCGCGCGGTCGAACACGCCCGCGCCGACCGCCTCGTCGACCAGGAACCGCGTCGCGCGGACCGCGTGCGCGAAGTCGGCGCCCTCGAACTCCCGCTTCCACCAGTCGTCACCGCCGGGGACGTACATCGAGGTCGCCACGGCGGGCACGTCGAAGAACGCCGCCTCGACCGCCGCGGAGACGGTCCCCGACCGTCCGAGGGTGTAGGCGCCGAGGTTCGCCCCCTCGTTACAGCCCGCGACGACCGCGTCGGCGTCCGGGACGAGCTCGTCGAGGCCGGCGACGACGCAGTCGACCGGCGTCCCCTCGACGACGTACCCCAGCTCGTGGTCCGCGACCGCGACGTCCTCCGAGAGGCGGCGGCCGACGGACGACTGGTCGTCGGCCGGCGCGACGACGGTCACCGCGTACTCGTCGGCGAGCGCGTCGTACAGCGCGCGCAGCCCCGCGGCGTCGACGCCGTCGTCGTTGGTCAACAGGATCCGGTCGACGCTCATACCCGGATCACGGGCGAGTCGGGCAAAAGCCCACCGTCGGCCGGAGGCGCGACGGCACCGAAGCGGCCGCGGAGGCCGGACCGAACGGAAAAGCACACGTATCGCCGGGCCGACGCGTCGGTATGGGATTCGGGGACACCGCCAAGAAGATCCAGACGCTCGCCGACCGCGCGGAGCGCACCTACAAGAAGATCAGCGAGCTCCGCGACGAGGTCGACGAGACGCAGGAGACGGTGAAAGACACCGCGGAGCGCGTCAAGACGCTCGAAAACGAGATGGCCGAACAGCGCGCCGTCCTCGACGCCGTCGCCGAGGAGGTCGGCGTCGACTTAGAGCGCGTGAGCACCGAGGCGCACATCACGGACGCCGAGGCGTCGGCGGCCGCCGAGGGCGACGCCGATTCGGACGCCGCCGGCGACGCGGACGCCGACTCGGCCGCGACCGTCGACCCCGACGCGAGCGACGAGGACGCCGCTTAATCGTCGCTCGCAGCCGCGTCGGCCTGCGAGACGACCTCCGCGGGCACGCCCGCGACGGTCGCGCCGGGCGGCACGTCCTCCGCCACGAGGGAGTTCGCGGCGACGCGCGCGCCCTCGCCGACGGTGACGCCGGGGAGGACGATCGCCCCCGCGCCGATCATCGCTCCCTCCTCGACGACCACGTCGCCGAGCCGGTACTCCTCGCGGAGGAACTCGTGGCAGAGCAGCGTGGCGTCGTACCCGATTATCGCGTCGTCGCCGACGGTGATCCGCTCGGGCCAGAACACGTCCGGCGTCGACTCCAGTCCCCACGCGACGCCGGTCCCGACTGTGACGCCGATCCGCCGCAGTAGCCAGTTCTTCAGCCGGAGGCTCGGACAGATCCGCGCGAGGACGATCACGACGTAGTTGCGGACGACCGCGAGCGGCGACTTCGCGTCCGGCCACGACCACAGCGAGTTGCGGGGGCCCGACGTCGGAAATCGGTCGAGGCGATCGCTGCGGGGCGTCTCGGCGTCGTCGCGCGTCGCGTCCGGGTCCTCGCGCGTGGCATCCGAATCGCCGCGCGTCGCGTCCGGGTCCTCGCGCGTGGCATCCGAATCGCCGCGCGTCGCGTCCGGATCGTCGGGCGCCGCGGCCGCGTCGTCGTCTGTCACGTCACGCCGTTCGGCCGGCGAGAATAAAAGGGTCGCTCCCGGCCGCGACGGTTCGGAGCGCGGCGGCGACGGTTCGGGGGCGGCCGCGACCCGGGCGACTCGCGGCCTCAGTTCCGGAGTTCGTCCATGTGGTCGATCCGGCGCCGGACGAGGTCCGCCTTCCCGATGTCGTGGCGGATCCGGACGCGGTCGCCCGCGGCCGCCAGCGCGTTCTCGGCCTGTTCCTCGGCGGCCGCGATCGAGTCGCCGCGACCGACGACGGCGAACGCGCGCGACGTGGTCGTGTACAGGCGGCCGTCGCGCTCGTCGACGCTCGCGTAGTAGAGGAGCGCGTCGCCCGCGCCCTCCTCGTCGACCGCGATCTCCGCGCCCGCGTCGGGGTCGGTCGGGTAGCCGTCGGGAACCGCGTACTTACAGACGGTCGCCTCGCCCGAGAACGCGAGTTCGGGGAGCGACTCGCCGTCGCGCGCGGCGGCGAGCACGTCGACGAAGGGCGTGTCGAGGACGGGTAGCGTGTTCATCGCCTCGGGGTCGCCGAAGCGCGCGTTGAACTCGACGACCTTCGGCCCCTCGTCGGTGAGCATGAACTGGCCGTACAGCACGCCCTTGTAGTCCGGGAGGGCGTCGACGACGGCGTCCAGTACGTCGACGGCCGCGTCGTAGTCGCCCTCGGCCATGAACGGCAGCGAGAGGCCCGTGTCGGAGTACGACCCCATCCCGCCGGTGTTCGGCCCCTCGTCGCCCTCGTAGGCGCGCTTGTGGTCCTGGACTGCGGGAGTCGTTCGCACGTCGCCGTTGGCGACGAATGCCTGGATCGTGAACTCCTCGCCGACGAGCCGCTCTTCGAGGACGACCCGCTGGTAGTCGGAGTCGCGGAGGTACGCCTTCGCCTCTTCGGCGGTCACCTGATCGCCGATCACCTTCACGCCCTTGCCGCCGGTGAGCCCGGCGGGCTTGACCGCGAGGTCGCCGTCGTACTCGTCGATGTACTCGCGGGCCGCCGTCATGTCGTCGAACACCGCGTAGTCCGGACAGCCCGGGATCGCGTGTTCCTCCATGAACTCGCGCTGGTACGCCTTGTCCGTCTCCAGACGCGCCTCCGCCGCCCGGGGGCCGAACGCGTAGACGCCGGCGTCGTCGAGCGCGTCGGCGACGCCGGCCTCCAGCGCCGATTCGGGGCCGATGACCGCCAGGTCCGCGCCGACCGCGGTCGCGTAGTCGGCGACCGCGGCGGCGTCGGTCTCGTCGATCGCCTCGAAGCCCTCGGCGAGTCGCCGGATCCCCGGGTTCCGGACGCTCGCGCAGGCGTACAGCTCGCAGTCGTCCGCCACGGCGCGGGCGATCGCGTGTTCGCGCCCGCCGCCCCCCACCAAGAGTACGGTCTCCGTCATGTCCGACGGATACCCGCACGGTAGTGTAAGCCTTACTCTCTGTCCGGTCCGAGATACACATAATCGTGGTTGTTTTCTGGATTGAGGGCCGGCGCTCGTCCCGGTGCGGACGCCTTTTGCCCCGCCGGGCCGAATCGGGCGTATGTCACAGCCGACCGAGCGGAACCGCCTCGACGGGGAGGCGAGTCCCTACCTCCAACAGCACGCGGACAACCCCGTTAACTGGCAGCCGTGGGGCGACGAGGCGTTCGAGCGAGCGCGCGAGCACGACGTGCCGGTGTTCGTCTCCATCGGCTACTCCTCGTGTCACTGGTGTCACGTCATGGCGGAGGAGAGCTTCGAGGACGAGTCGGTCGCGAGCGTCGTGAACGAGTCGTTCGTCCCGATCAAGGTCGACCGCGAGGAGCGGCCGGACGTCGACAGCACGTTCATGACCGTCTGCCAGCTCGTCACGGGGGGCGGCGGGTGGCCGCTCTCGGCGTGGTGTACGCCCGAGGGGAAGCCGTTCTACGTCGGGACCTACTTCCCGCCCGAGCCGCGCCAGAATCACCCCGGCTTCCGCGGGCTCTGCGAGCGGATCGCCGACTCCTGGAGCGACCCCGAGCAGCGCGAGGAGATGAAGCGGCGCGCCGACCAGTGGGCCGAGAGCGCGCGCGACGAACTTGAGTCGGTGCCGACGCCGGACGCAGGAAATCCGGACGGTGAAGGCGACGCCTCGCCGTCGGGAGAGGACCTGCTCGACACGGCCGCCGCGGCCGCGCTCCGCGGCTACGACGAGGAGTACGGCGGCTTCGGGAGCGGCGGCGCGAAGTTCCCGATGCCGGGACGGATCGACCTCCTCATGCGCGCGTACGCCGGCCGCGGCCGCGATGCGCTCCTCTCGGCCGCGACGGGGACCCTCGACGGGATGGCCCGCGGCGGGATGTACGACCAGATCGGCGGCGGGTTCCACCGCTACGCGGTCGACCGCGAGTGGACGGTCCCGCACTTCGAGAAGATGCTGTACGACAACGCCGAGCTGCCGATGGCGTACCTCGACGGCTACCGCCTGTCGGGGGACCCCGCGTACGCCCGCGTGGCGAGCGAGTCGCTCGCGTTCCTCGACCGCGAGCTGCGCCACGACGACGGCGCGTTCTTCAGCACGCTCGACGCGCGGAGCCGGCCGCCCGAGAGCCGGCGGGGCGAGGACGAGAGCGAATCCGCCGAGGACGAGGACGTCGAGGGCGCCTTCTACGTCTGGACGCCCGAGGAGGTCGACGCCGTCCTCGACGAGCCGGCGGCGTCGCTCGCGAAGGAGCGGTACGGGATCCGGTCCGGCGGCAACTTCGAGCGCGGCACGACCGTCCCGACGATCGCGGCCTCGATCGAGGAGCTGGCCGCGGAGCGCGACCTCTCGTCCGACGGGGTCCGAGAGATTCTGACCGAGGCCCGAACGACGCTGTTCGACGCGCGGGAGTCGCGGCCGCGGCCCGCCCGCGACGAGAAGGTGTTGGCCTCGTGGAACGGGCGGGCGATCTCAGCGTTCGCGCGGGCCGGGAACGCCCTCGGCGAGCCGCACGCCGACATCGCCCGCGAGGCGCTCGACTTCTGCCGCGAGCGGCTCCACGATCCGGACGCCGAGACCGGCGCGCTCGCCCGGCGCTGGCTCGACGGCGACGTGCGCGGGCCGGGGTACCTCGACGACTACGCGTTCCTCGCGCGCGGCGCGCTCGACGTCTACGCCGCGACCGGCGACCCGGAGCCGCTCGGGTTCGCGCTGGAGTTGGCCGAGGACCTCGTCGACGAGTTCTACGACGCCGACGACGGGACGATCTACTTCACCCGCGACCTCGACAGCGAGGGGGCCGCGAAAGGCGGTGAGAGCGCCGGGGACGCCGACACCGGGCCGCTCATCGCGCGGCCGCAGGAATTCACCGACCGGTCGACGCCGTCGAGCCTCGGCGTCGCGGCCGAGACGCTCGCGCTCCTCGACGGCTTCCGGACCGACGGGGAGTTCCGCGAGATCGCCCGGCGCGTCGTGCGGACCCACGCGGACCGAGTCCGCGGGAGCCCGCTGGAACACGCCTCGCTCGTGCGGGCCGCGGACGTCGTCGAGACCGGCGGTATCGAGGTGACGATCGCCGCCGACGAGGTCCCCGCCGAGTGGCGCGAGACGCTCGGCGAGCGGTACCTGCCGGGCGCCCTCGTCGCGCCGCGCCCGGCCACGGAGGACGGACTCGACGAGTGGCTCGACCGACTCGACATGACGGAGGCGCCGCCGATCTGGGCGGACCGCGACGCGACCGACGGCGAGGCGACCGCCTACGTCTGCGAGGGGTTCACCTGCTCGCCGCCGCGGACCGAGCTCGACGCGGCGCTGGAGTGGTTGTAGACGCGGGAGCCGTCGAAGTAGCGACGCGTGAGCCGTCGAAGTAGCGATGCGGGCGGTCGCGCTCCTCGACGCCGGGTCCGACGGGAGACGGTACGTTTTACGGACCCCGGATCGCAGGGCGACCATGGAGCGGCACGACCTCCTCTATCGCCTGTACGACGAGTTCGACGCGGAGACGCTCCGCGAACACCAGTCGTTCGTGGACCTGTTCCCTCCCGTCGACTCGCGGGTGGCGCTGGAGCACTGGGAGGAGGCCAGCGAGGAGCTCGACCGACTGAAACGAGAGATCCGGGAGTCGCTGCCCGGGGGAGCCACCTACGCCGAGATCGCGGCCCACGCCGACCGGGAGGCGGCGTTCACCGCGCTTGACCTCCACGCGCGCTACGACCGCGCCGTCAACGCCCTCGTGTTGGACGTCGACGAGACGCTCCGGTCCGCGGGCGGCACGGACAACGAGATCCCCCGGGAGACGCTCCACGTGCTGACGGAGCTGCACGACGCCGGCATACCGATCGTCATCTGTACCGGCCAGACGCTGGAGAACGTGAAGGGGTTCATGATCCAGGGGCTCGGCAACGAGCTCGTCCACTCCGGGCGCTTCTCGATCGTCTACGAGGCCGGAAACGGCGTGTTCACCCCGGGCCACGGCTCGCGCACGAAGCGTCTGCTGTACGACGACCTCGACGAGTCGGTCCGCGGGACCTTCGACGCGGTGCGGTCGCGGGCCCTCCCGGACGCGCCGGAGAACGTCCGCCGCGGCTGTCACCTCCAGGGAAACGAGTTCAACGTCACCCTGAAGCCCAACTTCGAGACCGGCGGCGCGGACGCCGAGGCCGTGATCGACGACGGGCTCGTCCACCTGATCGACCTGCTCGGCGAGGTCGTCGTCGATCGGGTCGCCGACGGCCTCGACGCGGACGGCGTCGATCCGGGAGACCGCGGCGCCGCGTGGGCGCGCGCCCACTACGCGGCGGCCGACCCCGAGATCCGGGAGGTGATCGAGGCGGCGGACGTCGACGACCCGGCCGAAACCGGCGCGGTTCCGGAGCCGGTCGCGTCGCTGTTCGACCGGATAGACGTCGGCTACTACCGCGCCGACGCCGCGGAGATCAGCTCGCTGGAGCTGGACAAGGTCGCCGGCGTCGAGGCGGCGCTCGACGTGCTCGACGTTCGGGACCCGTTCCTCATGGTGATGGGCGACAGCAAGTCCGACCTCCGGGTGATGGAGTGGGTCGCCGAACGGGGGATGGGCGTCTCGGCGGCCCCCGAACACGCCACCGCGGACGTGCTCTCGCACGTGCTCGACCGCGACGAGCTGGTGTTCGCGCGCGGGCAGTCCGCGGCGATGCTCCGGACCGTTTACGTCCTCAACCTACTGGCTCGCCTCGAGTAAGCCGCGTCGTAATTAAATATCCCCGTCACCTCGCTCCCTCCATGTACGATTTCGTCGTCGTGGGCGCGGGCCCGCCGGGCTCCCGGTTCGCCCGGCGCGCGGCCGAGGCCGGCCGCGACGTCGTCGCCTTCGAGAAGGGGTCGGTCGGCGAGCCGCTCGCCTGCTCCGGGCACGTCTCCGACGACGTGTGGGAGTACGTCCCCGACGGCGCCCGCGACGAGCTCCTCCAGAACCTGGTGTACGGCGCTCGCTTCCACGTCGGCGGTCAGGGGTCGAAGGCGTACCCGTTCTACAAGCGGGAGCCGGTGTCGAACGTGATCGACCGCGTCGGCCTCGACCGCGCACTCGCGGACTGCGCGCGCGAGGCCGGCGCCGACGTGCGAGAGAACCACACGGTCGTCGGCGTCGAGGAGCGGTCCGAGCGGGTCGTCGTCGACGTCAAGACGCCCGCGGGCGACGTGGAGCGGGTCGAGGCGCGGATGGTCGCCGGCTGCGACGGGCCGACCTCGCGGGTGCGCCGCGCGCTCGACCTCCCGGAGCCGGACGAACTGCTCCACGGCGTCCTCGGGTTCGATCCGGAGCCGGACGCGGGCGACTTCGTCGACGTCCACCTCACCGCGCCGACGTTCTTCGCGTGGCGGATCCCCCGCGACGACGCGGGCGTCGAGTACGGGTTAGCGGCGCCGCCGAGCGAGGACGTGTCGGGGATGTTCGACCGGCTCACGGACGCGTACGGCGCGACGACCGACCGACGCTGCTCGGGGGCGATCCCCGTGGGCCCGCCGGCCCGGACGACGAGCGACCGCGGCTTCCTGATCGGCGACGCCGCCGCGCAGACGAAGCCGTTCACCGGCGGCGGCATCCTCTACGGGATGCGCGCGGCCGACGTCGCCGCGGCCGCGATCGACCCGCGCGACCCGGCGACGCTCGCCGACTACGAGTCCGGGTGGCGCGACGAGCTCGCCACGGAGATCCGGCTCGGAAAGGCGATCCGGCGGTGTTACTCGCTGCCCGAACCGATTCAGCGGGTCGGGCTGCGGGCGCTGTCGGGCGAGATCGGCGTCCACATGGACGAGCCGACCTCGTTCTTTTCGGCGTCCAACCTGCGGTCGCTGTTCTCGCGGGGGCCCCCGCCGGAACAGAAAAGCCGCGGCGACTGAGTGGCGCTTCGACTCCGCTCGGTCGCTACTCCTCGACGACGTTCGCGAACGAGACGTTCTCGCGGACGCTCGTGATCTCGACGGTCGGCTCCTCGCCGGGCTCGGCGTCCGGGACGATGACGACGTAGCCGCGCTCGATCTTCGCGATCCCGTCGCCCTTGTCGCCCAAGGTCTCGATCGTCACGTCCCGTACCTCGCCCTCCGAGACGGGCGGGTCCGGCTGTACCGCGCCGGCGGCGCCGCGAGAGGTGGGGCGCTGGCCGTCGTCGGACGCGGCCTCGCCCGAGCTACTGCTCGCGTCAGGGACGGAGGCGGCGTCGCCGTCGGCGGCGGACGCCGACCCCCCCTCGTCGGGCCCGGAGCGGTCTAAGACGGCGATCCGATACGTTTCCCCCTCGGTGACGCTTCCGTGTTCGATCTCCGAGGCGGGCACGGTGACGACGTAGTCGTCGCCGCGGGACTCCACCCGACCCGTGTACAGACACGCGAGAGAATCGGTGATTTCGACCATGGGTGCCATTGCGCGTACGGGGATGAAAAGCCACCTGTTCGGACGCGCGGCGTGCGAAGGTAAACGTTTACCCTGTTCCGAATGAACCGGGGTCGTATGAGCCGTAACTACGAGTCGCTCCACGACCCGAACGCGGAGTACACGATGCGGGAGCTCTCCGCCGAGACGATGGGGACTACCGGGACGCGCGGCGGCGACCGCGACGTCGAGATCACGGACGTTCAGACGACGATGGTCGACGGGAACTTCCCGTGGACGCTCGTTCGCGTCTACACCGACGCGGGCATCGTCGGCACCGGTGAGGCCTACTGGGGCGCCGGGGTGCCCGAACTCATCGAGCGGATGAAGCCGTTCGTCGTCGGCGAGAACCCGCTCGACATCGACCGCCTCTACGAGCACCTCATCCAGAAGATGTCCGGCGAGGGCTCCGTCGAGGGCGTCACCGTCTCGGCCATCTCCGGCATCGAGGTCGCGCTCCACGACGTCGCCGGCAAGATCCTCGACGTCCCCGCCTACCAGCTGCTCGGCGGCAAGTACCGCGACAAGATGCGCGTCTACTGCGACTGCCACACCGAGGAGGAGGCCGATCCCGAGGCGTGCGCCGACGAGGCCGAGCGCGTCGTCGACGAGTTGGGCTACGACGCCCTGAAGTTCGACCTCGACGTGCCGAGCGGCTTCGAGAAGGACCGCGCGAACCGCCACCTCCGCCCCGGCGAGATCCGGCACAAGGCGGAGATCGTGGAGAAGGTCACCGAGCGCGTGAAGGACAAGGCCGACGTCTCCTTCGACTGCCACTGGACGTTCTCGGGCGGCTCCGCGAAGCGCCTCGCGGACGCCATCGAGGAGTACGACGTGTGGTGGCTCGAAGACCCCGTCCCGCCGGAGAACCTCGAGGTCCAGGAGGAGGTCACGAAGAACACGACCACGCCGATCACGGTCGGCGAGAACCGCTACCGCGTCACCGAACTGCGCCGCCTCATCGAGAACCAGGCGGTCGACATCGTCGCGCCCGACCTACCGAAGGTCGGCGGCATGCGCGAGACCCGCAAGATCGCGGACGTGGCGAACCAGTACTACGTCCCGGTCGCGATGCACAACGTCGCCTCGCCGGTCGCGACGATGGCGGCGGCACACGTCGGCACCTCGATCCCGAACTCGCTCGCGATCGAGTACCACTCCTACGAGCTCGGCTGGTGGGAGGACCTCGTCGAGGAGGACGTCATCGAGGACGGCTACATCGAGGTGCCCGAGAAGCCGGGCCTCGGCCTCACGCTCGACATGGACACCGTCGAGGAGCACATGGTCGACGGCGAGACGTTGTTCGACGAAGCGTAGCTTCGTCGTGCTCGCCTGACCCTGTCAGGCGTTGTTCGACTGAGCGAAGCGAAGTCGAACTCGATAGGCGAGCGCAGCGAGCCTATCGGTGTTTGACGAGGCGTAAGCCGAAGTCAAGCTATTCCCCACTTGTTCTGGAGTCCGAAACGATTTCACCGATCCGCAGCGGCTCCAACCCGCGCCGGTCGAGTTCGGCCTCGACCTCCCGCGCTCGGGGCGCAATCTCGTCCGGTTCGTGGCTGTCGGTCCCGACGGTCGCCCCGGTCCCCGCGTCGACGAGACGGTCGAGGAACGCGGGCGCCGGGTGGAACTCCCCGTAGTCGTCGAGCAGGCGTCCGGCGTTGATCTCCGGGGCGGTCCGCGAGCTCCGGAGGGCGTCGGCGACCGCGGCGTAGTGGTCCTCGGTCGCGAACCCGCGGAGGTGCGGGTTGCGCTCGATCAGGTCCGGGTGCGCGGCGACCGCGAACAGCTCCGACTCGACGAGCGAAACGAGCTTCTCGAAGTAGCGGTCGACCAGTTCGCGCCGCTCGGACTCCGGCTTGTCCGCGAAGTGCGAGCGCGTGTGGACGTTCGCGCCGTCGAGTTCGTGGACGCTGCCGACGGCGTAATCGAAGCCGGCGTCGTCGAGGAACTCCGCGATCGCGTCCTCGTGGGCGGGGTCGTAGTCCATCTCGACGGCGTCGAACACGTCGATGTCGACGTCCCCGCGGACCGCCTCGATCGCCTCGCGGCGCCGCTCGTACGTCAGGTCGAGGTTGAACCCCAACGCGCGCTTGTAGCGCCGCGCGCTCGGCTCCGGCGAGACGTTACAGTGGTCGGCGAGCCCGATCCCGTCGAGTCCGGCGTCCGCGGCCGCGTCGACCATCCACCGGAGGAACGCCCCGTCCGAGTAGTTCGTGTGGGCGTGGTAGTCGTACACGGTGGCCGTTCGTCACGGTCCGACTCGAAGGTTCGGGTCGCACGGACCGCGTTCGCACGCGAGACCCGGCCCCGGCGCGCCGCGATCGAACCAGCAACATGATCCGCGAAACTCGTTGAAAGTTCATTTAGAAAATTTTTTCTCACTGATGATTGGTTTATCATACCATGAGTACTACTGACAAGATACGCTGTCGCGTCGTGGACGGCGACGACCGGCCGCTGGCGGGTCGGGTCGTGGTCGGCGAGCGGCGGGGCGGCGACGGGGACCGGATCGGCTACTGGACCACGGACGACGACGGGGGGTTCGTCCTCGAGGCGGACGGCGGCGTCGACGTCGACGACGTCTCGTTCACGGTGCGGAACCCCGCCGGCGGGGGCGATGCGGAGCCGGTCCGACGGCGAGACCGGCCGGAGGGGAACGAGACGACGCTTCGCCTAATGGTGAACGCGCACAGCGTCGCGATCCACGGTGGAACCGAACACCGGGGGATGAACGACGCGGCGTGTACCGCCGCCGGGCCGGTCAGGAGCCACCGGTTCCACACGCAGTTCCCGGGGCTCGACCCGTACGAGCGCGACGAGGACCTGCTCCGGACGCTCGGCGGCGCCGACGGCGAGGCGGGCGCGCCGATGATGGAGTCGCCCGACGACCCGGTCGGCGACGCCGAGACCCCTGCCGGCTACGGGATCTTCGGCCAGTTCGTCGACCACGACGTCACGTTCGACCCGACCTCCGACATCGACCGGCGCAACGACCCGGCGGCGCTGCGGAACTTCCGCACCCCGGCGCTCGACCTCGACTCGCTGTACCGGACGAACGCCGAGGCGGCGCCGTTCCTCTACGACCACGAGACGGACGAGCGCAAGCTGCTCACCGGTCAGGCGGCCGCGCCCGACGCCCAGGACGGCGGGGGGCTCTCGGGGCTCCCCGGGACCGACCTCCAGCGGAACGAACAGGGGGTCGCGGTGATCGGCGACCCGCGAAACGACGAGAACGTGGTCGTCTCCCAGCTTCAGCTCGCGTTCGTCAACTTCCACAACCGCGTCGTCGACCACCTCCGCGGCCCGGGCTCCGACCTCGTCGAGGAGGGCGAGTCCGTCCTCGAAGCGGCGCAGCGGCTCGTCAGGTGGCACTACCAGTGGGTCGTGCGACACGACTTCCTGCCGCGGATCTGCGATCGGTACGTCCTCGACGACATCGAGGAGCGCGGCCGGCAGCATTTCGTCCCGCCGGGGCGCACCCCGGCGATCCCCGTCGAGTTCGGCGGCGCCGCCTACCGCTTCGGCCACAGCATGATCCGGAACGCGTTCGACGTCAACGACGAGGTCGGCGAGGTGCCGCTGTTCCCGACCGGGGCGGGAGACGGTCGGAACCTCCGCGGCGGGCGGCCGGTCCCGAGCGACCTCGTCGTCGACTGGTCGCGCCTGTTGGACACCGGCGACGGCGACTACCAGCCCGCGCGGAAGATAGACTCCCGGCTCGCGCCGACGCTGTTCGACCTGCCGATATCGGGCGACTCCTCGCTCGCCGTCCGGAATCTCCGCCGCGCGAAGGCGCTGGGCATCTCCTCCGGGCAGGACGTCGCAGCGCGGATGGGGTACGACCCGATCCGCAACGAGGCGTTCGGCGAGGACTCGCCGATCATGCGGACGCTCCGGACGCACGGCCGCGGCGCCGACCCGCACGCGCCCCTGTGGTACTACGTGCTCGCGGAGGCCGAGCACCAGCAGGACGGCGAGCGCCTCGGCGCGGTCGGCAGCCGGATCGTCGCCGAGACGCTCATCGGGCTGCTCGAGGCCGACGAGAGCGCCTACCCGAACGCCGCGCCCGACGACTGGGAGCCGAGCCTCCCGCAGCCGACCCCGACCGAGGGGTACACGCTCGCCGACGTCACGGCGTTCGCGGCGGAGGCGGAGCCCGACGGGCTCGTGATCCACGCGGTCGACGCGGGGCCGGGCAGCGGCGTCGGCGACGGATCGGGCGGCCCCCTCGACGAGTCGGTGACGCTGCGCAACGCCGCGGACGACCCGATCGACCTGACCGGGTACGTCGTCGACCTCGACGGCCAGCGCGACGACCTCCCCGGCGCGACGCTCGGCCCGGACGAGACCCTCACCGTTCACGTCGGCTCGGGGACGGACACGGCGACCGACCACTACCTCGGACGAAGCGCACCCGCGCTCGACGACGAGGGCGAGGTCGTCACGGTCTACGGACCCGACGGCGAGCGCTCGACGCGACGGCGCTACGTCGGCTGACCGGGGAGAGCCGGGAGCGACCGCGGGCGCGGCGCCCTCCGACCGCCTCACCGCCCCTCGCCGACGAGCGCGTTCACCGAGATGACGAGGAACGCGACCCCTGACATCCCGGCGATGACCGCGAACGACGCCGCCCAGCCGAAGAGGTCCGCGACGAGGCCGACGCCGACGGAGCCGGCCGAGCCGATCACCGTGTAGACGGTTCGGATCAGCCCGAAGCCGGCGCCGCGCTCCGCGTCGCCGAGCGCGTCCATGAAGCGCGGGTCGATCGCCGAGAAGAACGAGGAGCCGAGGCCGGCGAGGAACACGGCGACTCCGAGGCCGGCGAGCGTCGGGAGCGCCGGCAGCCCGACCGCGGTCGGGAGTTCGACGAGGTCGGGGAGCGCGACCAGCCCCCCGAGGCCGAGCGCCCCGCCGGAGAGCGCCGCGGCGATGCTCGCGTCGCGGCCCAGCCGGTCGGAGAGCCGGCCGAGCCCGACCTGCGCCCCGGCGCGGACGACGAAGAACGCGGAGAAGACGCCGCCGGCGAACGCGGGCGAGTACCCCCGAAGCTCGACGAGGAACGTCGGCAGAAAGGAGATGACGCCCTGCGCGACGTACGTCCCGAGCGTCGCGACCGCGAGCGGGACGAGGATCTCGCGGCGCCCGACGAGTTCGAGCAGAGGCCCGAGCCTGAGCCGCTCCGCAACCGGCTGGTCCGGGCGCCGCGGCTCGGTCGGACGGACTCGCCGCGCGAACAGGACGAAGATGGGGACGCCGACCAGCGCGGCGAGCGCGACGCCGGGCCGCCAGCCGTGGCGGACGCCGACCCACGTCGCCGCGACCGGCGCGACGAGTCCCGCCAGCGGGCCGCCGAGCGAGTGGATCCCGACCGCGGTGCCGAGGTCGTCGAACGTCCGCGAGAGCAGCGTGGTCGCCACCGCGTAGTGGAGCCCCGCCGCGAGCCCGAGGAACACCGCCGCCAGCACGAACGCGGGGAAGACGGGCACGACGGCGAGCAGGAGGCTCATCGCGGTCGTTCCCCCGACCGCGACGAGGATGACGCGTCGCTCGCCGAACCGGTCGGCGAGGATGCCGCTCGGGAACTGCGAGAGGCCGTAGGCGAACCACATCCCCGAGAGCGCGACGCCGACCGCCGTGTTCGAGACCTCGAAGTCGTCGATGATGAGGGGGACGACCGGGCTGATCGCCAGCCGGGCGAAATAGGTCACGAAGAAGGCGAGCATACACAGCGTCAACACCGTGTGGCGGTAGCGCCAGTTCACGTCGACCGCCGCCTCCGCGCCGCTTGGTCCGGTCGGTTCGCTGGCGAGGGGGTCCGAACGTCCGTGGCGTCGACTGCGCGGTTCACGTCTCGTCTCGGCCGACTCGCGCGACCCGTATAAACCGTCCTCTCGCGGCGAGCCGTCGGGGGGTTCACTCTCGGTCCGCGGTTCGATCCTTTTCCGCGGTTCGCTCCCGCTCCGTGAGCCGCTCCGCGATCGCCGCGCCCGCGGTGCGCGGATCGGCCTCGCGGACCGAGACGGCGTCGCCGACCGCGACGCGGCCGGGCTCGACCACGTCACAGCAGAGTCCGCCGCGGTTCCGGAGCGCCGACGCGAGCCCGTCCTCGCCGGCGAGCTCCTCGACGTGGGCGCAGGGCGGGCGCCGCCGGGTCGGGCGCAGGAGCGCGTCGCCCACCGCGACGGTCGCGTCGAGCAGCGCGTCCATCTCGGCGCCGAACCCGTCGACGACGACGTTCCGGCGGTGCCGACCGTCGCGCACGTCGATGCCGGTCTCCTCGCGGACCGCCGCGAGCGCCTCCGCGGCGACGAGGGTGACCGCGCAGGCGTCGAGCCGGAAGTGCCCGTCGCCGCTTCGGTAGCGGTCGCCCGCGACGCCGTCGGGGCGGATCTCGACCGCGTCGCGACGGACGGGAGGCGCGCCGCTCTCGGGGGCCGTGACGAGCGCGTCGACCGCGCCGGTCCGCGTCGACTCCGGGGTCACTCGTCGAAGGTCCCCGCGGTCAGGTAGCGCTCGCCGCTGTCCCAGAAGACGGTAACGACGAGCGGTTCCTCGCCGGCGAACGAGCCGCGCTCGCGGAGTTCGGCCGCCACGTCCTTCGCGGCGAGGTTCGAGGCGCCCGACGACTGACCGACTAAGATCCCCTCCTCGCGGGCGAGGCGGCGGCACTCGGCCTCGGCGTCCTCGAGTTCGACCGTGCGGATCTCGTCGATCAGGTCGACGTCGAGGTTCGGCGCGACGAACCCCGGCCCCATCCCCTGAAAGCCGTCGTTCCCCGCCGGACCGCCGGAGAGGACGGCGTTGTCCGCGGGCTCGACCGCGTCGATCCGGACGTCCGGGAACGCCTCGCGCAGGCGGCGGCCGATCCCGGAGAGCGTGCCGCCGGTGCCGACGCCCGCGACGAGGGCGTCAATGGTCCGGTTGCCGACCTGATCGAGTATCTCGGGCCCGGTCGTCTCGTAGTGGGCGCGGGGGTTCGCGGGGTTCTCGAACTGGCGGAGCTGGACGGTGTTCGGGTCTTCTTCGAGCTCGTCGGCGCGCTCCTTCGCGTCGGAGATGTCGCCGTCGACGAGCTCGACCGTCGCGCCGTACGCCTTCATCAGGCGGCGGCGCTCGACCGACTTCCCCTCCGGGATCACGAGCCTGACGTCGTAGCCGCGCACCGCGCCGACCATCGCCAGCCCGATGCCGGTGTTGCCCGAGGTCGGCTCCACGATGCGGTCGCCCGGCTCGATCTCGCCCGCCTCCTCCGCGGCCTCGACCATGTA
Organism: Halorubrum sp. SD41; assembly: GCF_058630335.1. Taxonomy (NCBI): domain Archaea; kingdom Methanobacteriati; phylum Methanobacteriota; class Halobacteria; order Halobacteriales; family Haloferacaceae; genus Halorubrum; species Halorubrum sp. SD41. Next base: position 2,619 of record NZ_JBZVGZ010000006.1, on the reverse strand, counting down.
CCGCGCCGGGCGGTCCTTGGCCGAGCCGCCCGGGTTGCGGGACTCGACTTTCGCCGCCACGGTCGTTCCCGCGGGCGCGTCGACCCGCACCAGCGGCGAGCCGAGCGTCGACAGGATGTCGTCGTCCATTACCCGAACGGAGGCGGCCGCGACCCAAAGGCCCCGCGGACTCCGGCAATCGATGTCGGCCGCGACGACCGAATCGGTTTATAAATCACCGCGAGTCGGACGAGGCCGTTTATAAATAGACGGCCGACACCGCGGGGCCGACGCGGTGGCGCGTGCCGACGAGCGCCGCAACGCGGCGCGAGTCGCACGCGCGAGGGAGTCGCTGGCGCCCGGAGCGAAGCGGAGGGGGCCAGCGACGAGGCTGGGGAGGCGTGAGGTGCGGGGCTGTCCGATGCGGGGTTGTGCGGTGCGGGGCGGGACTCGAAGGGGCGGGCGCGAGGCGGGCGCAGGCGACGGTAGGACCGCAGCGAGTGAGCGCAGCGAACGAGCGAGGACCGCCCCGAGCGTGCGCCCGCCTCGCGCCCGGGGCTTCGGAGGGGCCCGTGTCGATCAGCGATTTATAAGCAGCCGTGTCCAGCCGAGCGCCCGGGGCTTCGGAGGGGTCCGTGTCGAGTCCCCACTTAAAAGCGGTCGGGTCGGCGTACCGCCGGAACGTCGGGCTGTTCGCGCCGCGACCGACCGGAACCTCGTCTTGCCACCGACGCGCCGTTTACGTTGCTCCGCGACCAACGTGGCGCCATGACCCTCGAAACCCTCGCGCCCGCCGCCGACCTCGACGCGGACGCGTTCGACGACGCCGTCCTCGAAGCGCTCGGAGCCGACGACTACGTATTTAAGGTGTGGGGCGGCGACTGGTGCGGCGACTGCCAGCGCCAGCTGCCCGAGTTCGGCGCCACGCTCGCGGCCGCCGGCGTCCCCGACGACCGGATCGAGGCGTACCCGGTGACGAAGGGGCCCGACGGCAAGGAGGGCGAACTGGTCGCGGAGTACGACATCGAACTGATCCCCACCGTCGTCGTCGAGTCGCCCGACGGCGAGGAGCTCGCGCGGTTCGTCGAGGAGGAGGCCGTCTCCATCGCGGCGCACCTGGCCGACCGGCTCGCGGACGTCGAAGCGACCGCCTGAATCGACTGCCGCCGCTCAGTCGTCGCTCGCGTTCACGTCGAACGCGTAGTAGAGCGCGGTCATCGTGACGCCCATCGTGACCGCTTGGACCGTCGTGGTGATGTCGAGGAGGACCCCGACCGAGAGGAGCGTCGTCGTCACGATCACGCCGGCGAGGAGGGCGTATCTGAGCCGCGAGAGCCCGCGCGCCCAGTCGTCGAGCCGGCGGTACAGCGTCCGGGGACTCGTCATGGGCCGTCGTGTCGTGCGCGAGGCAAGTGCCTTCGGGTCCGCGCGCCACGTCGAGGCCGAGCGCTCAAGTCGGTCCGGCGACGACGCGGCGTATGGCACGCGTTACGGTCTGGAACGAGTACCGCCACGAGCGCGAGAGCGACGTCGTCGCCGAGGTCTACCCCGACGGGATCCACGCGGTCGTCGCGGACGCGCTGGAGGAGGGCGGCCACGAGGTGCGCACCGCGACGCTCGACGAGGGGCCGGAGCACGGACTTCCCGAAGAAGTCCTCGACGACACCGACGTGCTCGTCTGGTGGGGCCACGCCGCCCACGACGAGGTGCGCGACGCGGTCGTCGACCGGGTCCACGAGCGCGTCCTCGACGGGATGGGACTGCTGGTTCTCCACTCCGCGCACTACTCGAAGATCTTCAAGCGGCTGATGGGCACCAGCTGTTCGCTGAAGTGGCGCGAGGCCGCCGAGCGCGAGCGGCTGTGGACGATCGAGCCGAGCCACCCGATCGCGGACGGGATCGGCGAGCGGATCGAGCTGGACGAGACGGAGATGTACGGCGAGCGGTTCGACGTCCCCGCGCCCGACACCCTCGTCTTCACCTCCTGGTTCGAGGGCGGCGAGACGTTCCGCTCCGGCTGCTGTTACCGGCGCGGGAGCGGGAAGGTGTTCTACTTCCGGCCCGGCCACGAGACGTACCCGATCTACTACGACGAGGACGTCCGGCGGGTCCTCCGGAACGCGGTCGACTGGGCGGAGCCGGGCGACGGCCCGACGCCCGAGTTCGGTAACGCCGACCCGATCGAGGAGATCGACACGAGCGACGACCGGACGGTTCACTGATTGGAGTTAGCGGTGTACGGGAGATCTAACCACGGAATTCCGGTGAAACCCTCCGACGCCCCTGACATCAGTTGATAAATGATTGACCGGAGATCGGCCGCGAACACCTCCAAAGCCCCAGCCGCGAGGTCTCGCGCGACTCGCTGTCGTTCGAAAGGCGCTTCGCGCCTTTCGTGATGACGAGAGAGCTTCGCTCTCTCGAACCACGCTCCTCACACGGTCGCTACCGCTCCCTCGTTGCGGTGCTTGCGTCGTCGTGCTTCGTCCTCGCGGCTGCCCCTTTGAGTCCCGCCCCGCACCGCACAGCACCGCACCTCACGCCTCCCCAGCCTCGTTGCTGGGGGCCTCTGCGCCCCCCAATGGCCCCGCCGGCCCCTCCCCGGCTGGCACACACGACACGGCGCGGGCGCACCCCGAG